>WQVX01000129.1 GCA_009785615.1 Defluviitaleaceae bacterium
ACATTTAATATTTGATGGACAATCAGATAATGGAAATTTTTATTTAGGCACACATTTTTGGCAAATGTTTATGGACGAAAAGGACGCTGTAATCAACAATTTTTTAACAAATTCATTTGGACGCAGATCATATTATCCTCCTGAAGATCCTGCTCGATCATTTCAGGGATATTATTTTTCTTATAACTTGATAATCACGGCAAACAGCTACTATACAGTTAGTACTTATTTTGCTGAAGGTCTCAGAAATGATAATATAAGAACCATTGCTCACAAATCAATAAATGAGCAGCCTGGTGAAGCTGTTAGAGTTTACGGACAAATACGATGGCCTAACCCGGCGCACCGGGTAGAAATATTGCCTTTAGCTTATACATGGCGAGCCGAGCCGCCAATTCGATTTACAACAGGCACATATCCCAATGCTTCCGCTGTTTTTGGCGATTTTGGAATGCTTTCTTCCCTTTCTTGGAAACCAAACAATGCAGTATACATTGTACAATCTACTTGGCTTGATTTAAATGATTTCAGTGGAGTTCCTACGCTGATAATTTATAATGGCTCAAGCCCTTTACACTTACATGGAGGCACAACTTTTAACGGGATTATAGTTGCTGCCGGGGATGTAATAATAGATAATATGGCAATAAGAGGATCGGTTATTTCAAATGGTTCGATTTACTTAAATAATTCTTTGATAGAGCCGGATCCATATATGCTTTTTTCAATTCCAATGCATGAAGAAATTAGGCGGCTCATTTTTGATTTTTTTAAAATCACGTCGTTTAATGATGCGACAGGAAGAACAGAGGATGTTTTAAATATTCTTGGTTATGTAAAAATATCAGATTTTGACTTAGATACAATCCCATTGGAATACTTTATCCCACAGTTAATTGAAGTTCAACAGGTTGCAAACTAGCCTCAAAAACAATGCCCAATCGGTAACAAAATGAGACCGGTTGCCCACACAAGAATAGCGTATATACAAAGTTTGGTGAACATTTTTGTTCATCAAATTTATAAAAATTTAAGTAACTATCTTCAGTAATTTTAAAGCCTACGAAAATATGCGTTTTCGTAGGCTTTTTTATGGGAATTATTTATATATCACGACATGTGACGGACATTTCAGAAATTATTTGCTCAAAGGTAAACTTGACATAGAGCGGAAATATCAATCACAAAATGGTGAAAAAGAGGAGAAAAAATTATGTCGGAAAAAAACATGAGAAATTCACACATTAAATTTATATCATTGGTGATACTAGTGACATTACTAATTATTGTAACAGCAGGATTGATTATTGCTACCGCTTTTCCCGGAGGTAGCCAAGAAAATATGGATTTTAGCGGAACATTTGTAGGGGTGCAAAAAAATTTTATAGCAATCTAAAATTTCTAACCAAAAGCAACAGGGGTGATTAATTGGATATTTACATCAAACCGGTAAAGAAAATTTCTTTAACTGAGGTGGATAAAATCACCATAAATGATGTAGCCGAAGTAATAGCTGCCACAGAGGTAGCGCAAAAGGTTAAACAAATGAAATTGATGGACATTCAAATAACAGGTAAAAAGGCCAACTTTCTGGTAAGCATTATGGATATCATCAAAGTGATAAAAAAAAGTTATCCGGAATACACGGTTAACAATGTAGGTGCTCAAGAAACAGTAGTTCAATATGCGACCCAAAAAAGCAAAGATATAGCTTGGTGGAAATGGCTAAAGATAGCTTTTATAGCATTAGTTCTTATGGTCGGATCCTCCACAGCCATTATGAGCTTTCATACGGATGGTCAAATACCTAAAGTGTTTGAAAATTATTATCTTATATTTTTGGGTCAAAATACAGATAGACCTAACCTTATTCTAATTCCGTATGCTATTGGCCTGGCATTGGGAGGAGTGGTGTTCTTTAATCAATTTATGGGTAAAAAAGTAACCGATGACCCCACGCCTATTGAAGTGGAGATGGCACTATATGAAACTCAAATTAACGAAACGGTTATAGATGTTCTTAATACGCAAAATACTTCTGAGGAAAGCAACTGATGCAAGTATTAATGTATGGGTTGCCCATATTAATTGGATTTAGTGCCGGTTTGGTAGTATCAGGGGCAGTATTTGCATTTCTTACCGCACTTGGAGTTGTTACAAGATTAGCTCAAAAGACCAATACACAAAAGTACGTTAGATGGTATGAATGTGCTATCATCGTAGGCGGTATTTTTGGCGTTGTTGCAGGCTTATTTAAACTACATTTGCCCATTGGAAGTTTTTTTGTGGTGCTTATAGGATTATGTATTGGCATATTCTATGGAGTTTTAGCCATGTCTTTAGCAGAAGTTCTTAATGTTATACCAATTTTATCCCGCCGAATACACATACAAAGAGGTATGTTTTTTATTATATTAGCTATTTCTTTAGGCAAACTAGCAGGGGCATTATTACATGCTTTTATACCGGGTTTTTACACCCCGGGTGGATAAGGAGCAGATATTTATGGATCAAACAGAATCCGGCAAAAAACAGTATCAAGAATTAGTAAAAGAAGTATCTCCCAACAGCAAATTACTTGCAAACTGCATACGTGCTTTTGTAGGCGGCGGCTTAATTTGTGTGATTGGACAACTGATTAAAAATTTCTTTTTAGCCCAACAACTGGGAGAGGATAGTTCTCGGTTAGCTACAGTAGCAGTTTTAATAGGGGGCAGTATTTTATTAACGGGCTTTGGCTGGTATGACAGATTAAGCGAACATATAGGCGCAGGCGCAGCAGTACCCATTACAGGATTTGCTAATGCTATAGCGGCACCGGCTATCGAACATAAAAAAGAGGGCTTTATACTTGGTGTAGGTGCAAAGATGTTTGTTATTGCAGGGCCGGTTATCCTTTACGGAACTTTAGCATCAATATTAGTGGGGTTAATCTACTATTTTGTAAGATAAACAAGGAGGTAGTCGTTACAAAAATGCAAAAACAATGCGGAGCACAAAGTATTAAATTTGAAAACCCGCCCGTTATTATTTCTGGGGCGGCTGTAGTCGGGCCTAAAGAAGGCGAAGGCCCCTTGGCTAAATATTTTGATGAAATTTCTTCAGATATTCTTTTTGGGCAAAGCAGTTGGGAACAGGCAGAAAGCGAGATGGTTCGCAAGGGTATAGAATTAGCAGTGCAAAAAGCAAATTTAACAATGGATCAAATCAGATATATTTTAGCCGGCGATTTGCTTAACCAAGGAACTGGGTCTACATTTGGAGTGCGTAGCCTAAACAGACCTTTTTTTGGTCTATTTGGTGCATGTTCTACCATGGGAGAGGCAATGAGCTTAGGTTCAATTCTAATAGACGGTGGATATGCTGATTATGTAGTAAGTGCCGCCTCAAGTCATTTTTGTGGTGCAGAAAAAACATTTCGTTTTCCTTTAGAATTAGGAGGGCAAAGAGCACCCACGGCCGGTTGGACGGTAACAGGTGATGGAGCAATTGTTTTAGCCAAAGAAGGAGACGGCCCGCGTGTTACTGCTATTACTACGGGTAAGATAATAGATATGGGTATAAAAGATGTCAATAATATGGGTGCCGCTATGGCTCCGGCAGCGGCTGACGTAATGGTTGCTCACTTTAGAGATTTGGGAATAAGTGCAGATTATTACGACCAAATAGTAACAGGCGATTTGGGTCATGTAGGATCTGAGCTTTTGATTCAATTGATGGAAAAAGAAGGGTATGATGTTTCTAAAAACAGTACGGATTGCGGCATAGAAATATTTGATGCAACAAAGCAAAACACATTAGCCGGAGGCAGTGGATGCGGATGTTCTGCGGTTACTATGGCGGGGTACCTTTTGCATAAATTGCGCAAAAAAGAAATTAACAAGCTATTGTTTATTCCAACAGGAGCCATGCATTCAGTAGTAACTGCTCAGCAAGGTGAAAGCATCCCGGGAATGGCACATGCTGTTGCAATTGAAAATATGTGATATTTGAAGGAGAGAGAACTTTGGAATTAATCCGGGCTTTTATTGTAGGTGGCATTATATGTGTCATTGGTCAAATTTTGATAGATAAAACCAAATTAACCACTGCACGTATTCTGGTAATATTCGTAGTAGCAGGTTGTGTGCTGGGAGGGTTAGGCTTATACGAACCTTTGGTTAATTTTGCAGGAGCAGGTGCTACAGTACCCTTACCGGGTTTTGGACATCTTTTAGCCGGTGGAGTAAAAAAAGCTGTAGATGAACAAGGATTTGCAGGAATATTCACCGGAGGAGTTACTGCAATGGCCGGAGGCTTGACAGTGGCTATATTATTTGGCTGGTTATCAGCATTAACATTTAACCCTAAAGAAAAGTAAAAGCCCGCCAACCGGTGACAAATCGGAACCGGTTGGCGACTTTTGCTAGTTAAGCGATACCTCGTAGATTGCTGAGTAATTCACTTGATTTTCTCAGCAATCTCTTTTACAAACTCTTTTACAGGATCAACACTATGTCTGCCATATTGTCCAACCAGCTTAATAATTTCTTTTCCTATAACAAATCCATCAGCAGTTGTTGCCATACCCCAATCTACTACGCAGGGGACAGGTGAATTTTTTTTAATTTCACTAACCATATCTGATGCATCTATATTCATACCGGATACACAATAAATAAATCCTTCAGCATAACGAGCGATATTTTCCATTCTTTCTGATATCTTGTTTGAGTTGAGTGCGATAGATGATATTTGTGCTACTTTTGTCTTTGAGCACACATCTGTCAATTCATCTTTTTCTTCAAAGGGGATATCAGGGACGATAATCCCATCAATGCCACATTCAACACATTTATCAAAAAATCTATCTGTTTCGTATACAAATACGGGATTGATATAGGTTACAAATAATAAAGGAATTTTTACTGTTTCGCGCACTCTTTTTATCATTTCAAACAAAGAATCTGTTGTGCAGCCATTTTTCAAAGCCCTTTCATGGGCACTTTGGGCATCTAAATCCTCTGCTGACGGATCTGAAAAAGGTATGCCAATTTTGATAATATCTACACCCGAATTTGCCAGGGCAATAATTAATTCTTCTGTTGTTTCTATATTTGGATCACCGCCAATGATGTAAGCTATAAGAGCTTTTTTTCCTTCAAAAGCTTTTGTAATCCTAGTAACTCCATTGATTTCATTAGCTCCATTTGCTTTATTCATTAAGATTTTCCCCCTTGTATCGGGCTATAGATGCCACGTCTTTATCTCCTCTGCCGGATAAATTTACTACCAAAATTTGATCCTTATTCATTGTAGGCGCGATTTTTATAGCATGAGCTACTGCATGAGCACTTTCTAATGCAGGAATAATACCTTCGGTTTGGGAAAGGTAAAAAAAAGCCTCCACTGCTTCCTCATCCGTTACTGCTACATAAGTGGCTCTGCCGGTTTCAGAAAGATAAGCATGTTCCGGGCCAATGCCCGGATAATCTAATCCTGCGGATATAGAATGTGTAGGTTTGATTTGCCCGTATTTATCTTGGTAAAAATATGACTTCATGCCATGAAAGATACCAACTGTGCCATTTGTCATAGCGGCAGCACTATAAGGAGTGTCAGAACCCAAGCCTCCCGCTTCGCAACCAATAAGCTGTACAGACTTTGCGGACGGATCGTCAACAAATTCGCTGAATGCGCCGATAGCGTTACTTCCGCCTCCTACACAGGCAACTACTGCATCAGGCAACTTGCCTTCAAGCTCCATTAATTGACTTTTAATTTCTTTGCTTATGACACCCTGAAAATCCCGTACCATTATCGGAAAAGGATGCGGCCCTACGGCAGAGCCTAAAACATAATAAGTGTCATCCATTCGAGAAACCCATTCCCGCAAAGTTTCGTTTACTGCGTCTTTAAGCGTCATGGTTCCGGCGGTAACCGGGTTAACCTTTGCTCCCAGCAATTTCATACGAAACACATTAAGGGCTTGGCGTTCTGTATCCTCTTTGCCCATAAACACTTCACATTCCATATCCATAAGTGCTGCTACCGTAGCAGTAGCCACTCCATGTTGACCCGCTCCTGTTTCTGCTATAACGCGATTTTTACCCATCTTTTTTGCTAATAAAATCTGACCTAACACATTGTTAATTTTATGTGAACCTGTATGGTTCAAATCTTCGCGCTTCAAATAAATTTTTGCACCGTTTAAGTTGTCAGTCATTTTTTTTGCAAAATACAATAAAGATGGTCTGCCGGCGTAATTTTGAAATAGAAGCTCCAGCTCTTTTTGAAATGTAGGATCACTTTTGTAATGTAGGTAAGCATTTTCCAATTCTTTAAGGTTGTTCATCAATGCCTCCGGAATATATTGCCCACCAAAAGACCCAAATCTTCCTAACTTATTAGCCATACTTTCTTTACTCACCGTTATGCACCTCTTTTCAAATTTATGAAAATATAAAAAAGCTCTTGGCAAAGCAATACTTTACCAAGAGCGTAATAAACAATAAACTATCTCTCTGTCAAAATGGTTTTGTAATTATGAAGTAAAGCCTAAAACCATTGACATAATAACATAAATTAACTTTGTTGTCAAAAGAAACTTATGCTAAGTTTGAAACAATACTTTAGCGATAAATATAAATTGCTCCTGTTGCTTCGTTCCATTCCACGTTAGCTCCCAGAGCTTCCATTACATAGCGGACAGGTACAAAAGTACGGCCATTTACAATTATCGGGGTACCCATGCTGTCAGGCAGTGATACATCTACAGGAATAATTAACATACCCTGCTCTGTAATAATATGCACTGTACGAGCCGGCTCATTCCATGTAACATTCATGCCTAAAGCTTCTGCAATTATGCGTAGGGGCACCATTGTCCTGCCGGTAGTCAAGTCAACAAATGGTGCTTCTTCACTTTGCCTTACTGAGCCGTGAAGATAGTAAGCTGTGCTACCTACAGTCAAACGCAGTGTTGCCATTGTTACTTCTGAGATTGGGATAATCGGTTGGTAAGTTGTATCTTGACCTTCTTCAAATGATACCACTATACCATTTATCATAATAATAATTTCTTGAGGTAGTACTATGATAGTAATTTCATCTCCCGGTTCTCCTAATCGAGCTAAAAATTCGGAATCAAAAGTGATGCTAAAATAATCTCTCATGATTTCCAAGTAACCATTTTGCTCTATAATTAGCTGCAAACCTTCATAGGAGAAAACAACTCCAACTTCATCTTGTAAAACAAAAGTAACCATTGGAATTGATGCTGCCTGTATTGCGTTTTCTATAATATCGAGGATAATTGGGCTTGATTCGCTTATAGGTATAAGCATTCCATCTTGCACTAACTCCGGCACTTGTGTCTGTTGCACAACTCTGTTAGCTCCTGCACCGGGACGAGTTGTAGAAGTCCTATCGCTTCGCCATGACCTAACAACGCTTGGCTGTGTTGTTGTAGATGGAGGTTGTGGAACAGGTAAAATTTGTGGTGGCTGTGGAGTTGGTATACCGGGATCCGGAGTCGGTGTACCGGGGTCTGGAGTTGGTGTACCGGGATCCGGAGTTGGTGTACCGGGGTCTGGAGTTGGTGTACCAGGATCTGGCGTTGGCGTTGGTGTAGGTTGTGGAAGTTGAGGCCCTTCATCAAGCCCTATACGTTCTATCCATTCTTCATACATTTCAGGCAAGTTTTCAGCAAAGTGATTAATATAGTTGAATCCCATGCGTCGTTCATGGCTCAAATTATGGAAGGATGCGGCAAGGTCAAAAGTTCCGCTTGGATCAGTAGAAAGTACACCATTTGCATCCCGGTAAAGGCTGCGGCGTGTTCCTCCTCTTGCGTTGGTTGCACTTGTTGCATTATGGCTAATATGGTTGGCCGGAGTTCCTAACCAAGCACCATGTTCAGCTTGGAAATTAGTCGGCGAGACACCCGAGTGTGGGCTGCTAGTAGGAACTGTTCGATCATAAAATAGTGGAGATAATGTTTCGACATCTATAAAGCGCGCCCAAAGCGACCTTGTTGCAGTTGGGTCAGGAACCAAATGCCTACCCAATTGTGGATGCATAAACCCTGCCGGATTGTGGTACAGCCTGTACCCGGTAATTTGTATATAGTCGAAGAAGTATACAGCGGCATGAATAGCATCCTGAACTTCTTGGCTTGGGTTTGGTATGGTCATCAAAAATCCAACAATATCAATGGATTCATTACCACTTATCGAAGGAGGTTCAAATTCCCTAGCCCATGCAGGACGCCCGGCAGCACCGGCAATGGCACCCGGGAACAATGGCAGGTTATTAATTCCATGTTGATATACGTGGAATGGCCACCCGGTCAATCTCTCTTGACCATCTGCAAAACCGGAAGAGCGTACTTGTGAACCTAAAATCCAGTTCATTCCGCTATTAAAGGCATTGGCGTTTCTTGCAACACGTGCTTGCCCTATAGTATCTACAAACAGATCATCTTTATAAATGTTCATAAGCAAAGTCATAATGTTTTCTATAGCGTTGTCGCTTATAGAAACGCCTCTGTGATAGCTACCGCCTGTTATTTGATAAGGCCAGCCACCACCGGCATTTTGAACATTAAAGATTGTATCCAAGCCACGAAGCCCGGCGTCTCTAAAACGTTCTATGCCTGTTGCTTCATACATACGAAGCAAAAAGCGAGTTTCGTTAGTAGTAATTCCACGCCCAAAGTATGAATCTTCTGCGGCGTGATTGTTTGCAATGATTTGAACCGCTTCAGGTGACATGCCGCCTACATCCGGTTGGAATGGCATAGCATTAATTTGCCCATTACCTCTAGGCCATCCACCATTGTCTCTTTGAAAATAAACAAAATTGGTAGCTATGACTAATGAGTTAGGACTGCCGTACCAAGCTTCATGACGATTATTGATAGCGTTATACAATACATTGCCTTGTTCTACGGCAATACCTGTTACTACTACAAGTGTATTGCTTCTGATATCCCAGCCTATATTGCCTACACCTAATACATTCGCAATAATTTGCAAAGGTACAAATGCAGCGTCTCCGCCATCCACAGCTTGGGTTGCCACAAGTGCAATACCTTCGTATGAAGCAGTGCCAAAGGTGACAGTTAAATCATTTTCATCAAGAGTCCAAACAGTGCCGGGCAAAGCTAAACTTGCAGCTTCAACAGGAACCCAAAGCACACCATTTAATAAAAATGGAATAGCAAGACTTACATCAGCATCTCTTAACTGACCATTAAATCTTATTAAATGAGAACCTTCTGTGAAAACTACT
>WQVX01000130.1 GCA_009785615.1 Defluviitaleaceae bacterium
CACGTACAGCACCCTTTATACCATGCTTTACTTCGTGTTCTTTTATAATGTCTACAACAATTTTACATATTTCCGCACCCCACTCAGGGTTTTCTGTCATGGGTGGCAACGCTTCTATCTCAGTAATAAAGCCCGGTACATAAAGTGCCTTGGCGCGTTCACATATACCTGTTATTATCTCTGTATAATTACGGATTACTTCCGGCATTGTTTCTTTTGTTATCAACATTTCCGGCAATGTAAAATTTATTTCGGGATACAAAATTCCTCCCCCAATAGACATGCCATTCTTTAATGTTACCGGATACAAAGATTTGCCATATACAAAATCATTAAAATTTTCGTACGCGATAGAAGTGTAGCTTTTTTTAGGCATAATACATCTCCTTATTGTTATGAAATATATTGCTATTTTTTATCTAAAATATCTAAATGAATATCTGCCGGGAACCCTACTGGCAACTACCAAATAAAACCGTCCGGCTCCTTGAACATTTATGCTAACGGTTCCTGCATCATATATACCACCGGAAAAGGAATAATCTTGTCCGGTTATATATTTTAGTAAATTTTCTTCAGTCAGCAAAATTACTCTGCTGGTTGCACCTATATCTACTTCAACAAGTAAAGTATCGTTTTCTGAGCTATAAATCCAAGGATAATTATGCCCATTAAAGTATACACTTCCTGATGTAGGTATATAAGCTTCGCCATCTCTAAAATATTGATGTGAGTAGGTATGGCTTCCGCTTACAGTGGTGCTTACTACTAAATAGAATCTTTGTGAGCCTCGCACTCTTATGTTAATTGAGCCTGCCTCAAACTCTCCGCCATAATAATAAAAACTTCGTCCGGCTAAGTAGTTTAAAAAGTTCTCTTCATCTATCAAAAACACATTGCTTTTTACAGTTGTCTCTACCTCAACCCTAAGCACTCCTGTTGCTGACCCATAAAACCAAGGATACCTATGTCCATCAAACTCTACTGTACCCGAACTTAGCAAACTAAATTCCGGCATTTGAACCGGTGCAGGGGTTTCAACCGGGACTATATCAGGCGTTGGTGTTGGAGTTGGCGCAGGTCGTGAAGGGACTGCTCTATCCAAATTTAAAATTCCGGCTCCATATCTTTCATTATTCCATCCACTAGGAACATCAACGTACATTGCAAAATTCCGTTTAACAGCCGCCGGACTTATGTCCGGGTTTAATATTTTATACATGGCAACTGCCGCTGAAACATGGGGGGCGGCCATTGATGTACCGGAATCGGCTCCAAATCTGCCATCCGGAAGAGTACTGTTAATTTCGGAACCGGGTGCGGCAATATTAACAGCAGTACCCCAGTTGGTTCCTCCTCCTCTTCCAAAAACAGACGGGTTGTCATTTGCGTCAACAGAAGCAACAGTTAATGCACCAACGCTTCCGGCCGGAGACATCATTCCGGCATTTACAGATTCATTACCGGCTGCTGCCACAACAGTTACGCCCATTGCTACCGCCCACAACACAATTTCGTCAACATGGTTAGAACGGAAAGAACCTAAGCTCAAATTTATTACATCTGCTCCGTTTTCTACAGCCCATCTAACACCTTGTGCTAAATGAGAATTTGAACCTCTTCCATCTCTATCAAGAACTTTGATAGGCAAGATTTGCACATTTAATTCAAGAGTGGCATCAGTGATTATCCCGGCTACATGAGTCCCGTGACCATGGTCATCACGAGCATCTGCGTTATTTCTTATGGTATTCCAGCCGGGAAGTACCCGCCCTCTAAGTGAAGGATGGTTTGCATCTACTCCGGTGTCTAATACGGCTACAATAATTTCTTCGTTAGCTCTTTCTGTTTGTCGCAAATAATCAATGAAAGGGCTAACATTTATTCTTTTTGCGCCCCAAGACATATATCCTTCAGTAAAAGTCATAACTTCCAGCGGAAAGACTGACTCTTCGATTTGCGGCAAATACAAATCAAACTCTACCCAAGCGACATTTTCCAGTGTTCTTAAATACTCATATGCCTCTTTTGCATCCTCAAATGAAGCAAATATCAAAATTTTGATATCCTCAGAAAATTCTTCTATTTCTATAGTACCTAGATTAGAAAAATCCACCTGACCGGTTGTATTTACAATTAAGCGATTTGTTTGATCTTCCGGGTTTAAAGCTAATTGCTGGATTTCATGATGGTTAGTTTCATTAGCTTGAATTTCATTAGATTGCTGAGCCTGTCTTTCTGCATTGGTTTGAGTTTGTATGTATTGTGGATCAGCTTCGGTATTACTACAAGCAACAGTAATCATTGCCACCACCAACAGTAAGACTAATCTCCATTTCATTCTCATTTTATTCATAATAAAATGCCTCCTTTCACTATTGAGCCGGAGTGCTATTCTCCGGCTCGCCTGTTTATCATTTTACCAAAAGTCTCTTGTTAATATACTTTTAATAACTTCTACTACACGTTGAATATCCATTTCTCTCACATCATTGTGTGTTACAAATCTCATTATGCTTTCTTCCGGAGGATTAACCAAAATATTAGCATCTGATAAACGCTTTACAAATATCTCCGGAGTAAGTGGTGGTGCAAAATCCATTTTACAAAAAACCATATTTGTTTGAATATACTTGGACTGAACTACTATACCTTTAATTTGCCTTAGCCATTTTGCAAGCAATCTTGCGTTTTTATGATCTTGCTCCAAGCGAAGCCTCATTTTTTCAATAGCTATAATTCCGGCTGAAGCTAATATACCTGCTTGTCTCATACCCCCGCCCATTATTTTACGATTTCTACGGGCTTTTTCTATAAATTCTGCTGTTCCTGCCAACATAGATCCAACAGGCGCACATAACCCCTTAGATAAGCAAAACATAATACTATCCATAGATGCAACTAATTTGTGAGGCTCTACTTTTAAAAATTCTGCGGCATTAAACATACGAGCACCATCTAAATGGACAGGAATTTTATATTGATGGGCTATTTCTGCAACAGCCTCCATATATTCTAAAGGCAAAACACAGCCGCTACCATGAGCGTTTTCCAAACAAATTAGGCTTGTACGAGGATAATGAATATTTACTTCCTTGCGGATACGGGATTCTATTACATCTAAAGGCATTTGACCCATTTCAGTTTTACTGCTTTCTATCGCTCGCAACTGCACACCTGCAATAATAGCAGCTGCACCACTTTCATGCTGAACAATATGACAGTCATCGCCCAATATCACTTCATCGCCAGGCCGACAGTGGGTTAATAAAGCAACTTGATTGCCAAAGGTTCCGCTTGGCACAAATAATGCAGCTTCTTTATTTAATAGCTTAGCGGTAATCTCCTCTAGTTTATTTACGGTAGGGTCGTCCTCATATACATCGTCCCCAACCTCTGCTTGAGCCATAGCTTTTCGCATTTCATCTGTTGGGCGGGTTACTGTATCGCTTCTTAAATCAATGGTGCGCATATATTCTCCCTTTCTGTCTTTCTGTATTTCTAATGAATTATTTTAGCTCTATTGATACACCATTTATCTTAATAGCATTCAAGTTATTAAAATCTATGGCACCACCACCAAAGCTGAGGGTAGCCTTTCTTGGCTCGTGATTTTGGTGATCCCACCACCATCCCCATCCCATTTCTGTACCCACACCAATTGAGAATGTATTATATTCACTTATTCTGTCAGGGTACACAAGTTCTATCCTTACATGTTCATGCATATCAAACCATTGACTATTTAGTATGTCCAGCAATACCCCTGCATTTTCTACAGTAAAAGAAATCTCTGTAGGTAAAACAGTTATATCTCTGATAGTATAGGCAGCACCATATATTGTTATCCTTGCTGATTCTTCCGCAGCAACTCGACCTCTTGCTATTGGGGAGTAAAAAGCAGGAACATTCATGTTTACAGGCTGTACAACATTAAAATAGCCGCCTGATACATTAAAAGCTATACGGCTTAACATTTCAGGGTCCGGGATAAAGAAAGCTCGTTCAACATATCTTCCGCCAATTGTCTGAAAATTTTCATCCGTCAAACTTACATCAATAAAGTATAAGTCTTGTAAATATCTGCTCATTTGTAACTCAGTCATCTGCAACAATTCTTCTTCACTTATAGTTTCAAAATCTCTATTTTCCCAAAAATACCACCAATCAATTTGTTCTATCCCGGTATCTATCAAATTTACATGTGTCCAACGATCTGAAAGTCTTTGGCGTCCCGATATAGGAGAATTGATTTGTAATAGTAAAGTATTATCGCTAAATGATATATTTGTAAGGTAAATGTCATCAAATATAGGAATACTTAGCTCGCCTCTTGCCATAATTTCATGATCTTCAACTATAAAAGTTGCCACATGATTTTCTAATAAATAGGCTAAATCAATCTCTACTTCTTTTTCAAATCTATTATGATCTGCAAAAATTTTATCAACTGCAAAGTCTACGTGGATGTTTTGCTTATTTTGACCTTCTATAGTTACGCTATGACGTACTACAAACCCGGCTGTATTTGTAACTTCATCATAATGAACAAACATAACCATTCCAAACAATGCACGATTACTTGAGTTGTAAAAATTATCAAAATGTTCTACCAAGCTTACGTCAACACTATTGGATAAGTCTACTCTGCCGGAGGTATTGCGCAAAGTAAAGAATGTGTATACATCTCCATGAGCAACTACGATTTCTTCAAGTTCTACGTCATTAGCCGCAGTCCATGTGCCTGTCTCTTCATCTACTTCAAATGGAAAATTGTCAGGAAATACAGTCATTGTAAAAGATCGTTCGGCTACAGTAACAGTAGACAACACCTCCATAACCCAAGTACCATAAGTAAGTGTTGTGCCCACATTTGTGCTATGTTGTTGTATGTATTCAAATCCATTACCAAAATGATTAAAATACATTTGATCAATAATATTATCAAAGCTACGCATTCCCCCGTCACCGATCCTGATAAATGATCTATGGGTTACAAATGCTTCTTCATAAATATCTTCATTAGCATCTGAATAATCAGATAAATCATATCCTTTTACTGTACTTTGCTCATAATCATCCAAATATGGATACTCCGGTTGAGCAGCAGATACACTTGTACTTAAAAGTGATATTGCCAGTACCATTGAAAGTAGCTGTTTAAACATTAACTTCCTCCTTATTGTTCATAAAATTAAGCTATTATTTATGAGGACAGTATAACATAAAAATATTTCAAAAGAAATTTTCATAAGAAATATTCATAAGAAATATTCATAAGTATTTTGCAAAATATCAGAAGTCGTTACAAATTCTTGTAAGCTCAGTTGGTGAGCCACACTCCCCAACTAAATTTCCTTTTGAAATAACTCAAGTATAGAAATTGGTATATTTTTACTCCAAAATTGCACAATAATAGACACAAACTAAACTTTTTGTGCGAGAGTTATCGTTGACACAATGGTAGAATGATGTTATCGTTACTTTTAGTTAAAGTTGTTAATCGACTAAACAGCCTCTAAAGGAGACATTTATTTATGAAAACAGAAAAATCACTGTACAATCAACTAACCTTTTGCGAAGTTGAATTTAGCAATGCAGATCAATCAATCACTTTACAAAAAGAAATTTTTCAAGGTTTTGATGCTACTCTACTTGTACTTGCTGCATGTGACCTTAAACTATTCAAAGAAATTTCTAAAATGCATATGCCATTTGGCAAATTAAATTACTATTTAGCATTTAAAAATGGTGAAGCGGTCGGTATTACAGGAATATATACATATTCAGACAAAGGCAAGCCAAATGAGTGTTGGTTAGCATGGTATGGCGTGCATGAACGGTTTAGGAACCAAGGATATGGTCGTAGTATACTTGAATGGACTATCCATCAAGCAATTGCTGAAGGATATGAGATTTTACGCATATATACTGCACCACAAGATCATGCAGATGCTGATAAACTATATTTGAAAATGGGATTTACAAAAGAGGAATATTCCATCGAATTTGAAGGTATTTACACATACTCTATTGCAATTACAGACGTCCCCTTAGAGCTGATGAATGGGCGATTTATGAATTTTGCATTAGAAATTGAATTGTGTGAAATTTCTGAAGATAGAAAAAATGCTATTGTTGAGCAATATGTAAAAAAAGGAATATATCAAAAAGCACTAGGAATTTATAATGTCCCGAATTGGAACATACAGACATGATTGTAGATCCATGCCCTTGTTGACAGTCTTGGAAATCCACTTCGCCTTATTTTCACAAGTGGTTCTGCCATTTTGGTAGATAAGGCTTTTGGCGTGGTTAGAATACTTACTTATATTCGCAAGAACGGCGGTATTGTGGTTATTCCGCCTAAAAGCAATATTGTTAATCCTTGGGATTGGATTGGTGCTTAATATTTTGGACTTTGGATATAGCACTTTCCATCCAAAATGATGAGGGTATTCCCTCATGAGTTGAAACATAATACTTGGATGGCTCCATCAATTTCAATGGAAAGCACTATATCATTCATTTGTTCTCTTGAAAATTTTTTGCATCCTCATCAAATAAATGCGCTTGTTTTAGGGTGCCTTTTTGCTTAATCAGCCCGACTTCTTTTGGCGAGGATGTGAATAGTAACCTTTTATTCTTCTCATTAATAAAAAATTTAAGAAAAAGGGTTGCTATTTATTTTTTTTGTGATATACTTACTTTAAAGCTTAACAGTTGGCGCGGAGTGGAGCAGCTCGGTAGCTCGTCGGGCTCATAACCCGAAGGTCGTAGGTTCAAATCCTGCCTCCGCAAGTCCTGTAAAACCGCTTAGAATAAAGATTCTAAGCGGTTTTTTTGTTTGCTGCAATCACCCTTAATTACTTTAGTTCTAACACTTATCCACGTTTGAAATTGGATTTAATTTCAAAATTTTCATCGCACTTTAAATATTACATTTTGATGTCAACTCCCAAAGCATTTGACAACCCCCGAATCATTTCCTTTTTATTCCTGGGATCAACATGACTATATAAATTTGCAGTTGTCTGGTAATTGGAATGACCAAGCCACTCTTGAATTTCCTTCATAGAGTATCCAAGTGATAAAAGCAGTGAAGCACAACTATGTCTGAGGTCATGGAATCGAATTCGTTTCATTCCATGGTGATCAATAAGCTTTACAAAGGCATTACTTACATAATCCGGATTAAAACGCACTCCCATAGGATTGACGCACACATAATCATTGAACTTTGTATCATATGAGTCACCACAAAGTTTATAATTCTCCTCTTGATAGTGCCTTGTCTCTTTAAAAAATTTTATTAAATGTTCATCCAAAGGTAGTACCCTATAGCTGGAGTCCGTTTTTAAATCGTCTGTTGCGACATTTATTAGTTTTCCATCTTTAATTGTTCGCACTACCTTGTGACGTACTGTTAAAAAGCCATTAGAAAAATCAATAGCACTCCAGCGTAATCCCAATACCTCAGATCGCCTCAAACCAAAGTATGCAGCTATAAAAATAGGAACCTTTATAGGTGAGCTTTTTGCTACTAAAAGTAATTCCCTAACTTCTTTAGCATTGTAAAATTCACTCACAAACCTTTTGCGTTTGGGCTTTTCTACAGAATTACAAGGATTTTCCTTGATAAGCTTAGATTTAACTGCTTGCTGCAAAGCTGTACGAATTACAGCATGATGCTTTATAATTGTATTTGGACTCAGTCCTTCTTTAGCTTTTGTGCTATGGTACTTTTGTAAAGCATTTGGATTGACATCTGTAAGTTGAAGCTTAGTTTTTTTAAAATAAGGGTACAAATGCTTATTTAGCATATGTACATAATTCATGTACGTGGTTACTTGAAGCCTGGATTCTCTGCTTTCTATCCAATCTTTTAAGTAATCACAGAGTAATATATTTGTAGGCTCAACGAAATCGCCATCACTATACTCTGTTAATATAGCATGAAGCTGTTGTTCAGCTTTGCGCTTGTTTCCCTTTATAGATAATCCGGTTGGTATCCATTTTTGTTTTCGATTACCGGCACCATCCTTTATATTTAATACCATATAAAACATGCCTTTTTTTTCTTGCAGGCTGCCTGTCATCTTTCGCCTCCTTCATTGTGACTAGACAGATTACCTGCTACTACTCCACTACTATAACACCCCCCATGGATATAGTCTACAAGATACTGTTTAGGTATCTTTATAAGTCTGCCTATCCGTAGATGTCTAATCTCACCATTATTGACTAGTTTGTATGCCATTGATCTTCCAATCCTAAGTGCTTTTTGTACATCATCAATAGAAAGCACATCGGGAAAATCAGCAAAAGATATTTTATCATTCATGCAATTCATCCCTCCCTTTCGTGGCACCTATAATATTTTTCATTTTTGTAAAAAATGTTGATTGGCGTAACTATGAAACTTAACCTGCTGAAAATTTGTTGCAACAATTGCAACAATTCTTATCCAAGCCAAGGCTGATTTCTAAAGCTTTGTCTACCTGCTCCATGGTATGAGGATTTAGTGTCGTTATATAGCTTTCAAGTCGGCATTTATCAATTGTTCGCAATTGTTCTGCCATAATAATAGATGGTGAGTTTAATCCCTGCCCAATAACCTCTACATGGGTTGGTAAGGGAGTTTTATCCCGACTGGTTATAACAGTTCCAATTACAGTCGGACTATATCTGTTTCCTGTGTTGTTTTGGATTATTAATACCGGGCGTACACCACCTTGCTCTGAACCTTTTACCGGGGAAAGATCAACATAATAGATGAATCCACGGCGAATGTTTCTTTCCATTTGATTTAATCCCTCGTTCCTTCTGTATTCTTTTACGCCATTCCCTGGCATTTTCATGTAAACCATATATTGCCGGCCTCGTCTATATGCGAGGCTTGCAACAATGGTCGTCAAATAAAATCATTTTCAACACACCCCAAGCAGGGTTAGCAACCCTTCATTGCCTCTGTGATATCGTCCATTAGTCGTGTACCACAGATGGACAGGCGAATGTCTATGCGCCCCTAAGCGGAAGTAGCATTATATCCCCTTTCACCGTGTCATCACTTTTTGGAATAGTTACTTGGCTGCCAACCAATTTCAAAGCATCCGTTTATCGTCAAGCGACGTTGCTTTATAGCACTTCCACATGTTATTAAAACAAAAATATGGAAAAGTGATATAATAAACAAATGAGAGCGATGACAAACGAAAAACGAGAATTAATAATTGAAGCGAAAAAGAGCAAAGAGAAAGGC
>WQVX01000131.1 GCA_009785615.1 Defluviitaleaceae bacterium
AGCAAATATTATTGAAATTTTAACTACGGGAATGTATCAAGATTCTAAGATCATTTACCGCGAATATATTCAAAATGCTTGCGACCAAATTGATAAAGCGGAAGAATTAGGGATATTAAGTTCTCGAAATGCTGACAGTAGGTACCCCGATTTGGGACAGGGCGAGGTTAATATTTGGTTAAAACCCGAAGATCGTTACATAATTATTGAGGATAATGCCACAGGAATTAAAGCTGAAAACTTCCAAAGAACTCTCTTAAATATTGCAGATTCTGATAAAATTATGGGACAAAACAAGGGATTTAGAGGAATTGGGAGACTTTGCGGCCTGGCGTACTGCAAACGCCTTGTATTTACTTCCCGTTGGATTGACGAGCCGATAGTTTCTATCATGACATGTGATGCGCATAAAATGCTTGAAATGATAAACGAAGCCAATACCAAGGTAAAAAGGCACTCAGCAAATGATGTTATAAACGAAATAACAGAGTTTTCTACCAGACCTGCCGAAGAATCAGATCCTAAACATTTTTTCAGGGTAGAACTTATTGACATAAATAAAGAAAACGAAGAGTTATTTGGTGGCAGGGATGAAGATAATCTTGAGCAACTAACGGATTATCTTTCTTTTGTTGCTCCTGTTCCATATCAAGCAAATTTTTATTATCGCTCAGAAATATACGCCCATGCAAAAAGCCTTAATGTAAGGATTGACGAATACAACATTAAAATCAATGGCGAACAAATTTTTAAAAAATACAAAACTCACTTAAAAACAAGCAAAGGTCAAGAAGATGTTTTCGGGGTAGAATTTCACAATTTTATTTCTGAGGATAGCTCATTATTAGGTTGGATGTGGTTTGGCAAAACTTATTTTAGAGCCGCTATCAAAGAAGAGGAAATAAGCCGTGGTTTAAGATTGCGTAAGGAAAATATTCAGATAGGTGACGATGTTACTTTGCGGAATATGTTTACTCGTGAGGCAAGTAGGCGTGGCAACAACTACTTTATTGGAGAAATATTTGCCGTCTCGCGAAAATTAATACCTAATTCGCAACGTAGCTATTTTAACGAAAACCCTGTTCGTATTGACTTTGAACACAGATTAAAAGACTACTTTAATAATACGCTTTACTATATTTACAGAGATGGCTCTGAAATTGATGCCAGCCTCAACAAAATGAAGTCATTTAACGAAGAAATTGTTGTATTTGAGCAAAAAACAATAGATGGTGAATTTTGGGATGTTAAAGAGCGCGATCGCAAAAAAGATGAATTGAAAGAAAAGGCACAAGAAGCAGAAAAAATCAAAAATAAACTTGAGAGAAAACGCGAATCAAGCCGTTCAATATTAACCTCTGAAATCATTGAACGTAGAGCTAAAGAAATCCCAATGGTTGCAGAAAGCAAAATTATAGGTAATGTTTCAAATTCACTCCAAAATAGAAATAATGAATACACTAAAAATGACGAACGTATTATTCCCAAAAAATCTAAAAATAAATTTCTTGTGCATAAAATGTTCCCGCAAGCAAGCAGAAATGACCAAAAGCTATTGTACGAAAAAATTGACAAAATATTTGACATTATAAGAGATTCTACTGACAAAAAAACTGCGGAAAACATTATTAACAAAATAAAGGAAGAACTTGAATGAAACAACGCAAAATCCTCCTGCTAGAGCCTAATTACAGGAACAAATATCCCCCCATGGGGCTTATGAAAATTGCCTCATACTACCGTTGCCGTGGTGATAGTGTTCGCTTTTTTAAAGGAGATTTAAAATTTTTTGCTGCACAATTGCTGTTTGAGGAATACTTTTCTAACATTAATGAAAATTTTAACCTTAGTGAATCGCTGGTTAATGACGTGATATATAACTTTGTTGTTAAACGAGGGGCATCAAAAATCATAGAATACATAAAAACAGGCAAATTTGCACCACTTAAATTGATAGCAGCATTTTCACAGTCATCAAACGAATTAACTGAATGTACAGTTCAAGATTTAATTGATACTTTAAAAAGTTATCGTGATAGGTACAAAAACGGAAATTATCCTAAATTTGATAGAGTATGCATAACAACATTATTTACATTTTATTGGAAAGAAATAATTGATACCATTTTATTTGCTAAGAAACTTTGCAAATCCAACAAAGGTATTCATGTGGGTGGTATAGCCTCAAGCCTTGTTCCTGAGTGTATTCAACAAGAAACAGGGATATCTCCTTATGTTGGCTTATTAAGTGAACCTTACGCATATGATAAAGACGAAAAAGGCAATGTCATTATTGATGAAATGCCCTTGGATTATTCTATTCTTGAAGAAATAGACTATCAATATCCCACTGCGGATGCTTATTTTGGTTACACTACTCGTGGATGTATAAACCATTGCCCTTTTTGCTCCGTTCCGGTATTAGAACCGGAATACTGTGATTATGTTGGAATTAGTGCGAAAATTCAAAAAATAGACGAGTGCTTTGGTGCAAAAAAAGATTTGCTGTTAATGGACAATAATGTATTTGCTTCAAAGTGCTTCGATAAAATAATAGACGAAATTAAGGACTGTGGATTTACAAAAGGGGCAAAATATATCCCCGAAAGTGAATACTATATTGCCTATAGAAATTTATGCCATGGCTTTAAATTAGGCGAAGGAAAAAGTAAAAAAGTATATAACGACCAAGCCTATTTTAGAAAGCTTATTAAAATTTATGATAACATGACAGAGCGGATTACAGGTGAGGACAAAGGGATCTTTTATAATGAACGCGAAAAGTTAGGCTTGCTTTATCCGGAGACAGCACAAAAAGAAAACATTATAGCTTTTAATAGTATAGCTAAAAATTTATACGATAAGCATTTTAAACGAAAACCGCGAATGCGTTTTATTGATTTCAACCAAGGCTTAGATTGCAGGCTTGCAAGTGATGAAAAGATGAAAAAAATTTCTGAAGTTGCTATCCGCCCCCTTCGTATTGCTTTTGATCATTGGCACATGAAGGACATCTATAAGGCGGCAATTGTATCTGCTGCAAAGCATGGCGTTCGTGATCTGTCAAATTATCTTTTATATAACCTCAATGATCATCCGGACGAACTTTATGAACGTATGCGCATGAATGTTAACTTGTGTGAGGAACTTGGTATCGCAATTTACTCTTTTCCTATGAAGTATCATCCTATTGATGATGCAAAATATTTCCGAAATCGCGATTACATTGGACAGCCTCATTGGAATAGAAAGTTCATTAGATCTATACAGGCCGTACTTAACTCTACACATGGAAAAATTGGGAAAGGAAAAACTTTTTTTGAGGCTGCATTTGGAAAAAACTTAGAAGAATTTCATAAAATTCTTTGGATGCCGGAAACCTTAATTATCCAAAGATATAAATATGATAAGGAAAAACGCAACGAGTATTACGGAGACAAGCCTACTCCATATGATGATTTAGATGAAGAAACCGGCAATATTACTTCTGAGTGGTGGTCAAAATTTAATGCTCTCAATGCCAACCAAAAGGAGCTAGTCGAAAAAATAATCATTGAACATAAATTTGAAGATGAAGATATTGATGTTAATGATGAAAAAGTTAGGGATGTATTACGGTATTATCAAATTAAGAGGGATGAGTAATAAATCCGGTTTTTATTGATGGGCAATCGGTGACATTTTTGTCATTGGTTGCCCATCGTTTGTTAAGAATTGAATACAGCTTCTAACCCCAGGCATCCAGATTTCATAACCGCAATGTTGACTATTGGAATTAAATGTAGTATGCTGACATTAATTTAATCTCCATAAAAAGGTAAACTTAGAATAAACTACATAAGAAGTTACGTTCACAGTTTTTCACTGGATCATTGTTAATGATAAGGAGGAAATTCACATGTTTGTAGATCTGTTTTTTAATCCTGTAACACTCTCAGTTATAGTTATGGTCATACTTTGTTTGCTAAAGTTCAACATTATTTTGTCCGTTATTATAGCTGCTGTTTTTGCGGGTTTGTTTGCAGGTATGCCACTGAGCACTATGCCAATTGATGGGGAATCCGTAACCAGCCTTATGCAAACATTTATAGCAGGCATGGCCGGAATGAATAACATTGCCCTTGCTTATGTATTGCTTGGTGCTTTGGCCTACGCACTGCAAGCTTCGGGACTTGCTGCAAAATTCGCGAGAATACTGGAAAAGCTTTTTGGCAAAATCGGATGGCTGTTCCTTTTGGTTCTTGCAGTAATCGCCGGCTTCTCGCAAAATCTTATTCCTATTCACATAGCTTTTGTTCCGATTTTGGTTCCTCCGCTGCTTGTCATGATGAATAAGTTGAAGATAGATCGTCGGGCTGCTGCCTGTTCTATCGCCTTTGGCCTAAAAGCACCGTATATCCTTTTGCCTTTTGGTTTTGGCTTAATATTTCATAATATTGTGGCCGACAATATTACTCTTAGTGGCCTGGATGTAACAGCGGCGTCCATTTGGCCGTACATGATTCCACTGGCTTTTGCTATGCTTATTGGCTTGCTGATAGCCATTTTTATCTCCTACCGCAAGCCTCGTGACTATGAGGATAGACCTCTTCTTGTAGCCGCAGAAGTAGACGAGGACGATGTTACCGGCCCATTTAAACTTAAACATTGGGGCGCGCTTCTTGGTGCTTGTGCTACCTTTGGTATACAGGTATGGGCAAACATAACTTTTCCCGGTTCTCCTCTTTGGGCACTTTCTCTTGGGGCTGTAACGGCTCTGTTGATCATGTTCGCTTTTGGTACGCTCAATCCACGGAGAGAGAAGCTTAACGAATCCATCAAAGGTGGCATTGGGCTTATGGGCTTTATCGCCTTTGTTATGTTGGTAGCTGCCGGATATGCAGAGGTTCTCCGGGAAACCGGCGGCATAGGTACACTGGTTTACGCCGCGTTTTATATCGCTGGTGACAATAGGATATTCGCGTTAATCGCTATGCAAATTATAGGGCTTCTTATCACCATGGGGATAGGCACTTCCTTTGGTACAATTCCCCTTATTTCTGCGGTGTTTGTACCATTCATGATGATGATGGACTTTTCTCCTGCGGCTATCATTGTTACAATTGCGGCGGCCGGTGCCACCGGCGATGCCGGTATGCCTCAATCTGACACAGCCCTTGGGCCTACCGCCGGGCTGGATGCCGACGGACAGCACGATCATATTTGGGATACTTGTATTCCGACCTTTGTACACTTTAACTTCCCAATTAAAATTGTTGGTATTGTTACGGCAATGTTTCTGTAGAGATTTCTTTGTAAAAATAATGCTCAACCGGTCTCATTTTATTACCGGTTGAGTGTTATTTTTTATCTTTTTTGCCTAACTCTGACTTAAAACAAACAAAAAAGACAAGTGAGATGAGGTTATCGGACAGGTCTATTGGCTAAAAATCAGGCTCATATTTGATTTATATACATCTTGATTTAAACAATATTCTTGATGTAAAGCATGAAACTGCATTTGAAGAGAGGAGTTGTATTGTAATGTTACCCGTGTTAAATGCCATTGAGAGCGAAGAAGATAAAATCAAAATATCCGAATTGTTTACCGAGTATTATAATTTAATGCTAT
The DNA here is from genome assembly GCA_009785615.1 of Defluviitaleaceae bacterium. Lineage (GTDB taxonomy): Bacteria > Bacillota > Clostridia > Lachnospirales > WQUN01 > WQVX01. The sequence continues at coordinate 5,612 of WQVX01000131.1, forward strand.
ATATTTCTAAAGGAATATTAAAAGACCATGCTTTAGCAGAAGATGCTGTTTCAGATAGTTTTGTGAAAATATTTCGCAACATTCACAAAATTGAAGAAATTAAATGTCACAAAACCCGTGCTTTAATAGTGGTTATAGTAAGAAATTCCGCTATAGATATTTACAACAAAATGAATAAAAACAGCACTATTTACGATAAAGCAGTTCTAGCTATTCCATCAATATCTCCTAGTGTAGTTGATGAGATAATAAGTATAGAAGGCTATAGTAATATGGTAGATATTTTCAATTCACTACCTGAATCACTAAAAGTGGTTGCTAAACTTGCCTTTATACATAAGTACGAATATAAAGAAATATCAGAATTGCTAGGTATCACTTATGATACTGTTAGAAAAAGGATTTCCAGGGCAAAAAATGCTATAAAAAATGCATTAAATGATTAACATGTAACTATATGAATTATCACTCTTTCACATTATTGTCTTAAAGAATTAATATTGGTTAAATGAAAAATTTTTATAATTTTTAGATTATTTAAAAATTGATGTCACAAATTTACAACTTCAACAGTTATATTTAATAGATACAAAAACACTAAAAGATTTTTAATCTAATTCATCAATATAATGGAGTAATGGAGGTGGTTTTATGATTGTAAGAAAAAAGATATTTTTTTACCATTATTATTCAGTAATATCAATTAACTTTAACTAAATTTAAAAGGAGAGTCAAACATGAGTCGAATCATTAAAAAAACCACTGCGTTAATTCTCGCTGTAGTCCTAACAGTATTAGGTTTTTCACCATCTACGGTTTCTGCACAAGAATTTATTATGCCGTATGAGCCACTTTTGCATTCTAATATAACTGCTGAATTACTTGCTTATATGAGTGATATGCAAGGAGATGATACAGTAAAAGTCCATGTATGGATAACTGATGTCGATTTTCAAGCGGTTGAACAAGAAGTTTTTCAGGCAATTGGATTTTCAGAAGAATCCCTTATGATTGAATCTGATTCGCTTTTCAGTCCATTACATGATTTACATAATGAACTGTTTGTCGAATTTTCAGAAAACTACTTGAATGAAGATTTTGACGAAATAGAAGTAGTGTTAGAATTCTTTGAAAATACTATAGAAGAACGTGCAATGCTTGCTGAATCAATTGATTTTTATATTTCTATAAAAAGAGAAATTGCAAGCGAACATTATTACATCCAAAACACTATGTTTGCAGCTCAATATTTAAGTAGTTCAGATATATATTTTCAAAGTAAATTTTCTCCTATGATGATAGTAGAGTTGACAGTAAATGAAATTTTAGAGCTAAGCAAACAACATGATGTTGAATTGATATCTTTATATGTTAACGATTACTTTGCTTCAGATTTTAGCACAGATATACAAATTAGGTCTGTAGATGCTAACATTACCCGTGATTCACCACATTTTTTTAATGGACAGGGTGTTAGAGTTGGCATGATAGAAACCGGGCGTCCTGAATTATCCGGAATACCGGAATTAAATAATAGCTCTATTATAAGACGTGGTACCGGAAATAACCTGAATATTACACCACATGCTTCGCTTGTTGCTGCTGTTATAAATGGCTCTGCAGGAGCAGCTCCGCGCGCTACAGTTATCAGTACATCCGCATTTTTTAATGTAGCAACTAATTCTGATAGTACTACTCATTCTACCGCAGTTGAAATGGCTAATATAGAATGGCTTATATCACAAAACGCACATATAATTAATAGGAGCTTTGGTTCAAGTAGAAATGGAAGTTACAGTGAGTTTTGCAGATGGATTGACCATATAGTCAACCATCACAATGTAACCTTTGTGCAAGCAGCAGGAAATGGTGGTGCTAACGACTTTGTTGGCCTACAGTCATTTAATGCTATTGTTGTAGGTGGCATAGATACTAGAAATTCTACAGTTAGAAACAATCATGTTTTTTGGAATTCAACCAGTGTTCGGTCAGGTGCAGGCTTAGCAAACAAACCGGATGTTGTTGCGCCGGCCACAGGATTTTCTGTTGCAGGCCGTGCATCTAGTAATGGTACAAGCTTTGCAGCCCCAACTGTTGCCGGTGTAGTAGCCCAAATGATGAGTGCTGTGCCAACACTAAGAATGCGCCCGGATGCAATAAAAGCGGCTATTGCTGCTTCCGCTGATCGCAAAACTTCCGGAGAAACTTTAGGTGTTATAACTGACAGAGAAGGGGCGGGTGTTATTAATGCTATAAGAGGTGTCAACGCAATTTCGACTGCTCACTTACAAAATTCTGCTTTAACAATTGCCGGTAGTACTAATACCTTGGAATTTAATTTGTTTCCAATGAACACAACTACGCCTATGACAGTGGCTATATCCTGGTTAAGAAGAAATACAGCCACAGGAACAACAGCTTTGACAAATTTTGACCTATATATTATTGGGCCAAATGGAAATGTAATTACAAGTTCAAGGTCAACTACAAATAATGTTGAATTAGTTCGATTTACCCCTACCTCTACAGCAGCACACAGAATTAGGATTGTTAGAGTTAACCATAATAATGCTGTTGAGCGATTATCTTATGCTATTATTAGATAATTATCTTGATAAAAGTTTATAAAATACTGCCCCTGATCATATAAATTACTCAGGGGCAATATTTTATAAACTGTAAATTAATTATGCAAAAATGTCTAAAGCGAGTAGGTGTTTATGAATCTAATAGGGCAAATTATTTTTGGAACACTGATCCTGTTTATTGTATTTGGAAGTAAGCACAATCAAGAATATTCTACAAAAGCAAATGATAATATTTCAAATGGAATAAGAAACTCTAACGGCTCAAATAGCATCTATCCTTCAATCAATACTCCATCCAACATTAAAGTTGACATTAAAGATCCCGATATCGGAGATTCTGCAATGGAGCTTATATACGAAGATTCTTATTATAATTACTATTTAACATCTATACGTTCTGAAAAAATCATATTAACATTTGAAAACGAAATTAAACTTACATTAAGAGAATCATTAGAACAAAACAAAATTACAATTTCTGATTTGATTTTGAATGGGTTAAATGTCATTGTTATACCAAAAAAATAGTGAAAATTTTCACAAAAAATTCCGTCAAACATATCAATAATGGCGTTTTTACACAATTCTTATGCAGGCAATCAGTCCCATTTTGTTACCGATTGGATCCTTCACATAATAGACCTGCCCGCTAACCTCATTCCATTGTTTTTTCGGCTTGCTTTCTGCCGGGGCTTCGTAAAGGATTACCGGCAAAAGCTTTGGCTTGGCTTTGCAACATCATCCTTTTCTTGCCTGACAAAAAACTCTCGAAAATCCAATGAAAGTAGGTTAGCGGACAGGTCTATTGAAAAAACTATATTAAAAGGTGTAGGAAAATGAAAATCCAACAAATAATAAAAGCGCGTAGGCGACTATGACAAGGTTCATCATAATCACTCACGCGCATAAATTCAGCTTCAGGATAATCCTATGGGGTACCACATACAAAACTAGCAGAAATACACAAAA
>WQVX01000132.1 GCA_009785615.1 Defluviitaleaceae bacterium
CAACAAAAACAGCAGCAACTTCTTTTTGAACATTTTTAGGACAGTCTGACATTTTCACAAAAGTTAAATTTTCCATATTTTTCTCCTTAACAATATCTCTTACGCAAGAGTTCCATTATATACTGTAGTTATCATCTTGTTCAACCGGTCTCATTTTGTTACCGGTTGGGTGCAGGTTCAATGCTTCAAAATCCTATAAAAATCAGCAAAAAAGCGAGTTCGATGAATAAAAAATGTTCATCAAACTCACTTTGCAAATATCTTTTTCACACCATTTTTGCCATTTCTTTTTTTAACCTACCAATTATTTTTTTTTCTAATCGGGATATATAAGACTGAGATATCCCCAGAAGGTCGGCTACCTCCTTTTGTGTTTTCTCTTCGCCATTGTTATATAATCCAAAACGAAGCTCCACTATCCGCTTTTCTCTACTGCTTAGTTTTTCCATGGCCTTATTTAATAATTGTCTGTCAACTTCTTCTTCAATGTCACGAGAAATAATATCTACGTCTGTACCTAAAATATCCGATAGCAACAATTCATTACCTTCCCAATCTACATTAAGAGGCTCGTCTATTGATACTTCTGACTTTGTACGAGTATTGCGGCGCAGATACATTAATATTTCATTCTCTATGCAACGAGAAGCATATGTAGCAAGTTTGATTTTTTTGTCTGCTTTAAATGTGTTTATTGCTTTAATCAGGCCAATTGTTCCTATGGAGATAAGATCTTCTACATTTACCCCGGTATTTTCAAACTTGCGTGCTATATAAACCACTAAACGCAGATTTCTTTCTATCAGTACTGCTTTGGCTTTTAAATCTTCCGAAGTGCCAAGCTTTTGTATCATTATTGCTTCTTCGTCTGTATTTAACGGCGTTGGCAATACTTCACTGCCGCCTATGTAGTATACTGTATCCTCACCATTTGAACCCTGCATCATCTTAGCCTGATTAATTGCTTTGGTTATTGCATCCCGTGCCTTTATATACACTGCTTCAAAACTCAACTTCTACACTCCCTTGGTTAATATTTATGCAACCAGTTCCGGGCCTATCAATCCTTGGTATCGCCCGTCACCGGATAGCTTGCGGTTATAAATGCCAATAACTACATCTTCCCTAAGCAATTCTTTTTCAGAGGTAATAAGGGCTACTTTGTCAGGTCTAAAGCCAATCAGCATTCCGTTAGATAGTCCTAAACTAACAAAAGGAATCATTCGTATGCGTTCGTAAAATTGACTTCCAACAGAGGCAGAAAGCAGTCCACTCAAGTCATTTTCCTGTTGTTCATAAAACATTAGCCGTACATCACTCGGTAATAATTCTTTTACACTTTCAAACTCTGCAATAATTACAGGTGCATTGTTAAGAGGATCATGCAAGGTATGCCCTGTATCCACTAAAGCTTGCAAAGATAGAGCATCTTCCCCTATATATATGGTAATTGGACATAGCATCTGTTTTTTAATTGTAATTTTTTCTATAACTCGCATTCCAAATTTAATTACAACATAGGCACTGATTATGCATATCACTAAAAGCCTCCAAGATCCGCTCGGCATCCCGGTGTTATAAAACAAGGTCATTCCTAAACCACCTAAGGTAAAGGAGCATAAATATCCAACAAATATTTGACTAAAAAATGATTTAACATTTTTGGGTCTTAAAGCAATCAAAATTCCGATCGCTATCATCACAAATGAGATTGCTATAGAAAGTCCCCAATTAAATGGTATCAATATTATTGTGCCAACATACATAAGTGCCATTAATAACCCGCCGGATAAAATCCTTAAATACTTGGGTTTTTGTCTAAATAATTTTACAATTGCCCATAAAATAAAACTGTTCATAATGAAATTTACTAACAAAATTACATCTGCATATATTTCCATATCCACACCCCTTACTTTGGAAACACTTGCATTTAAGTGAAGTTAAGGTCATAATTACATGAAACTATTCTAAGGACTCTTTCCAGCGCATTTTGTCGTAAGTAGAATGCAAATTTAAAAAATTATTTGACACAAAAGGATAGTCCACTATAGAAGTTTAAATAATAATTGGTAATAGACCATTTGCATGACATTAGTTATGCAAGAAGTCTAATGAAAAGGGGATCTGCATGTATCAAGTATTTGCTAACAACGAAACTTGTCCGTTGTGGGATGGTTTTAACGAAGGTGTTTGGAGCCGCGAAGTTAATGTACGCAATTTTATACAGTGTAATATTACTCCTTATCATGGTGATGATTCATTTTTGCAGCCCGCTACAGACCGAACAAAAGCTTTGTGGGAAGAGGTCTGCAAACTTACTAAAGAGGAAAACGAAAAAGGCATTTTGGATGTAGAAACAAAAAAGCCGGCCTCTATCGTTTCTCATGGGCCGGGGTATATCAACAAAGATTTGGAAATGATAGTCGGACTTCAAACTGATAAGCCTCTTAAACGTCACATTATGCCCAAAGGTGGTATAAGAGTGATCAAAAAAGCTTTGGAATCATATGGATACACCCTTGATCCTATTACTGAAGAAATTTATACACATTATTGTAAAGCTCATAACGACGGTGTTTTTGACGCTTATACTGAAGAAATGCGTATTGCTCGTAAATCCGGGATAATTACCGGGCTTCCTGACGCTTATGGGCGTGGGCGTATTATTGGCGATTATCGCCGTCTGGCTCTTTATGGCACTGACTTCCTTATTGCTGATAAAAAATATCAACTGGAAAAAACTAATCTGGCTAGATTAAATTCATATACAATTTTGCAACGGGAAGAAATCAGCGAGCAAATAAGAGCCTTGCAACAACTTACAGAAATGGCTCAAAGTTATGGATTTGACGTATCAAAACCTGCTGCTAATGCTAAAGAGGCCATTCAATGGACGTATCTTGCTTACCTTGCCAGTGCAAAACAACAAGATGGTGCCGCTACATCTTTGGGTCGTGTGTCATCATTTTTAGATATCTACATTGAGAAGGATATCAAAGAAGGTAAAATTACAGAAACCGAAGCTCAGGAGTTAATGGATCATTTTGCTATGAAATTGCGTATGATTCGCTTTTTACGTACTCCGGAATATAATGCTCTTTTCTCAGGTGATCCAACTTGGGTAACTGAGGCAATTGGTGGCATGAGCGAAAATGGTGAGACTTTAGTTACCAAAACATCTTACCGTATGCTTCATACCCTGTATAATCTTGGCCCGGCTCCGGAACCAAACTTAACTATATTGTGGAGCGTTAATCTGCCACAAAATTTTAAAAATTATTGCGCCCAAGTTTCCATTGATACAAGCAGTATTCAATACGAAAGCGACGATTTAATGCGGGGCTATTGGGGTGATGATTATTCCATAGCATGTTGCGTATCTGCTATGAGAACAGGAAAGCAAATGCAATTTTTTGGTGCCCGTGCAAATTTAGCCAAGTGCCTAACTTATGCTATTAATGGCGGCAAAGATGAGCAAAGCGGGGAGCAGGTTGCGCCGGAATTTGCACCTATTACCGGCGAATACTTAGACTTTGATGAAGTTTATCGTAAATTTGACCAAATGCAAGAATGGCTTGCTCAGTTATATATCAATACCCTTAATGTAATCCACTATATGCATGATAGATACAATTACGAAAGCTTGCAAATGGCCTTCCATGATTTAGAAATATTGCGTACTCATGCTTGTGGGGTTGCCGGTCTATCCGTTGTAGCGGATTCTTTGTCGGCTATTAAATACGCAAAAGTAAAGACCATCCGCAATGAAGCAGGTTTGGTAGTAGATTATGAAATCGAGGGTAATTATCCGGCGTATGGCAATAATGATGATAGCGTAGATAGCATTGCTTACGATGTAGTAAAAAGGTTTATGGAAAAACTTCAAAAGCAAAAAGCTTATAGAGATGCCGTACCAACTTTATCCGTTTTGACTATCACATCTAATGTGGTTTATGGAAAAGCTACAGGTTCTACTCCTGATGGACGCAAAAAAGGCGAGGCTTTTGCCCCGGGAGCTAATCCTATGCACGGTAGAGATAGTTGCGGAGCAATAGCATCTATTGCATCGGTATCAAAATTACCATATGCCTATTCTTTAGATGGAATATCCTATACTTTCTCTATCATACCTAAAGCATTAGGTACCACTCCTGAAGATCGCCGTAACAACTTAGTGGGCTTGCTGGATGCATATACTCATGATAATGGGCACCATATCAATATCAATGTCTTTGATAAAGAAACTTTGTTAGATGCCATGGAACACCCGGAAAAATATCCTCAGCTTACTATCCGTGTTTCAGGCTATGCCGTAAACTTTATTAAACTTACCAGAGAACAGCAGCTAGAGGTAATCCACAGAACCTTCCATGAAAGACTGTAGGAAAGTGAACTTGTTGCTTCGCTAAAATTTCAAAAAGCACTGCAAATGGGGGCTGTAAACATGATTTCGTATAACAAAGATCGAGAAGGATATATACATTCAATAGATACAGGCGGAATGGTGGACGGCCCCGGAATTAGATATGTTATATTTTTATCCGGCTGCCACCTCCGTTGTAAATATTGCCATAATCCGGATACCTGGAAATTAAAAGATGGTAAGCCGGTAACAGTAGAAGAGGCTATCAAAGATGTAAAAAAATATTCATCTTATCTAAAATTTTCCGGTGGAGGTGTAACCATTACAGGTGGTGATCCATTTGTACAGTCGGAGTTTTTGATAGATCTTTTAGCCGCTTGCAAATCCTATGGGATACACACTACTGTAGACACATCAGGCTACGCAAAGCGTGAAGTTGCTGAACGTGCTTTACAATACACCGACCTGCTGTTGCTTGATATAAAATCTTTTAATCCCGATACCTTTAAAAACCTTACAGGGGTTCCCATCAATAGAACTCTTGAGGTTCTTGAGCTAAGCAGAGATTTAAAAGTTCCTGTATGGATGCGCTTTGTTTTGGTGCCCGGTTACACTGACAACATGGATGATATAAAAAAAATGGCAGATCATTTAAAGTTATTTGATAATGTTAAAAAGATTGATGTGTTACCGTTTCATAAACTTGGAGAATATAAATGGGCTAATTTAGGTATTCCCTATGAATTGGCAGATGTTCAGCCGCCAAGCAAAGAAGTGTTGGAACAGGCTCGAAGTATATTGAAAATATGATGAATTTTTTAGAAAATCTACAAAAACAATGCCTGACCCATGGGTTTAGATCTATGGGTGGGCAAGGGGATTCAATTTTTTCTTTAGCCAAAGAAGAAAATACTACTTTGTGTTTTTTTCACGTAATAGATCTTAGTAAAGTTGCTATGGATGATTATTTATCCCTGAGATATCATGAACTGCATCGTGTAGAATCTTTGGCTCCTCTGTATAGTAACATATTGGTAATTTTTTTAAGCGTCGGTGAAAATCCTCCCCCTGTTTTAAATGATGCAGAGGGCTATTATGGTCAATCTCCTTACACCATCTATTGGCACGTTAACCCCCATTCAAGAGAAATCACTGTACCAAAAGATCAGCCAAATGATATGATGGGGCTTATGGCCATGATAAAAGAAATTTTAAATACTGATCAAGGTATTCAAAACTTGGATGATGCAGATTTAACTCAAGTTGAGTCATCAACTAATGATGAGTATATATCAGATATATTCCCATTTTGCACTCTTGCAATAGTTGCTGTTAATGTCTTGATACTTGTATTGATGTATCAGCAGGGCTTTGCCACTGAACCTTTTCTTGTAGCGGCACGGTTTGGTGCTATTATACCCGGGCGCATATGGGGAGCGGGAGAATACTACCGTCTGCTTACTGCTATGTTTATACATTTTGGATGGATGCATTTAGTTTTTAACGTGGCAGGTATGCTCATTTTTGGTACTAGGATAGAACGGTATTATGGTAAGGGTAATTTTTTAGCTATATATTTTATTTCCGGCTTAGTAGCATCAGTGGCTAGTTTGCTACTCACGCAAGGATTTTCTGCCGGAGCATCAGGGGCAGTTTATGGGCTTGTAGGTGCAGCTTTTGTTTATACAAAATACAAAAATAGGAAAATGGACATAATTAGCAGTAGAGAAATTTTATTTTACATTGTGATAGGCTTGGTTATGAGCTTTGTAATGCCTAACATTGATTACTTTGGACATATAGGCGGATTAGTAGCGGGACTTTTTACCGGCTTTGTGGCATTAAAATTGAAGTTTAGCGTAGAGGATAATTTATGATAGGCAGAACTAAATTGAAAGGGCATAAACGTATTGTAGTAAAAGTGGACTCAGCCGGTTCCAATCTTGGGACAGGCGGTATGGCAACCAAACCGAAAAGACACCGGATTTAGCTTAGTGGACATGTCTACTATAGAAAAGGGGTAGATGTAAACTTGATATATTGTACTAAATGTTATCAAATGTTGAATGAAGATGTGCAATTTTGTCCTGAGTGCAATGAAGAAGATCCAAACTGGCAAACATCAGCAGAGCTTGTATCATTTGATGACTCCGGTTTTGCGCCTTCTTCATATTCTTCGCCTTTTCCGCCTGATGTCTTGGAAAAATTGCAACAAATCAATCAACATTTGCAGGAAAATTCAACACAAGATCAACCCTCTGAAAAAATGCCACCAATAGAAAGACCCGGTAGCACATTGTTTGTAATGATGATTTTTCTGTCTGTTTGTTTAAGCTTTGTAGGGTTTATTATTGGGATTGGTTATGTAATGAGCAAACACAAAGAATACCAGTTTATGGGCATAGTAATGTCTATAATTAGCGGATTTTTTATGATTATAGGGGCGATAGTTGGACTTTCTGCTATGCTTGCATTTTTAATGTATTAATATGGAGAGCGAGGAAAGCTATACTATGAACTTAGAGAGTATTGGCATAGAGGCTAAAGCCATGGCAAGGTATGTAAAAAAGCTTACCGGTAAAGAAAAAAATGAAGTGCTGCTAACTTGTGCAGAAGCCTTGGAATCTAATTCCGCTTACATATTAGCAGAAAATCAAAAAGATATGACAAAAGCAGATGAATCTCGAAGTGCCTTTAACGACAGACTAATGCTTAATGACCAACGGATATCTTCAATGGCTGAAGGGCTAAGAAAAGTTGCAAGATTGGAAGATCCGATTAACGAAACTTTGTATATGAAAGCATTGCCTAACGGCCTACAAGTTGGTGAAAAACGTACTCCCATTGGTGTGGTTGGTATGATATATGAAGCCCGTCCCAATGTTACCGTTGATGCTTTTGGTTTGTGCTTTAAATCCGGCAACAGCAGTATTTTGCGAGGCGGGTCAGAGGCATTACATTCTAATACAGCCCTAGTTGAAGTGTTACAAAATGCTATTGAAAAGTTAGGACATCACAAAACAGTGATGCAGTTTATAACAGATCCTTCCAGGGAAATAGTAAGACAATTTATGAGATTAAATCAGTATATAGATGTGCTTGTCCCCCGCGGTGGAGTCGAGCTAATCAAAACTATTGCAGAAAATAGTACCATACCGGTTATTGAAACAGGGGTAGGCAATTGTCATATTTATGTGGACGAATTTGCAGACTTAGATAAGGCTGTAAAAATTATTATAAATGCAAAAACTCAAAGACCAAGCGTATGCAATGCATGTGAAAAAGTGCTGATTCACGAAGAAATAGCTAGTATATTTGTGCCTATGCTTTGTCAAGCTTTATCCAAATGTGGTGTAGAGATACGAGGAGATCATCAAGTACGCTCTTTTTTCTCAGAAGCCAAGCCTGCAACAGAAGAGGATTGGCATACAGAATATTTGGATATGATCATTGGTATAAAAGTAGTGAAAGCCTTTGAATGGGCAGTAGACCATATTCATCAATACTCCGGTGGCCATTCCGAGGCAATACTTACAGAATCTTACAATAATGCACAACGTTTTTTAGCAGAGATAGATTCTGCGGCAGTGTATGTAAATGCCTCCACGCGATTTACAGACGGCGAAGAGTTTGGCCTGGGGGCAGAAATTGGAATCAGCACTCAAAAGCTTCATGCCAGAGGGCCTATGGGCTTAAAAGCTTTAACTACTACAAAGTTTATAATTTTGGGTGACGGTCAAATTAGAGTATAGAAATCAACACTATGTTAAAGTAGGTGGTAATCCATGAGTAAAGTTAGGTTTGGAATTGTAGGCGTAGGCGGTATGGGAAAAGTCCATGCTCAAAATTTTTTAAACGATAATGTTGAAGATGGAGTATTAACGGCTGTTCATGATATAGATCCTAAGCAGGTAGAATGGCTTGAAACAGATCCATCACTAGAGCAAGATGATTTAAAACCAATAAAAATTTTTGATAACATGACAGATATGTTCAAAAGTGGAGAGATTGATGCAGTATTAGTGGCTACACCACATTACTTGCACCCTTCTATAGCAATGGAAGCTTTTAATTATAATCTTCATGTGATGATAGAAAAGCCCGCAGGTGTCTACACTCAACAAGTTAGAGAAATGAATGAAGCTGCTGCCAAAAAAGATTTGATTTTTGGTATTATGTATCAATACCGTACAAACAGTACCTTCAATAAAATGCGCCAAATGGTGCTTGAAGGCACCTTGGGAGAAATTAAACGCACTAACTGGATTGCTACCCACTGGTACCGTTCCCAAGCTTACTACAATTCTTGCAAATGGCGTGCCACCTGGAAAGGCGAGGGCGGCGGCGTTTTAATTAACCAGTGCCCTCATACTTTGGACTTATGGCAATGGATTTGTGGTATGCCAAGTAAAGTAACTGCTTTCTGCCATGAAGGCAAATGGCACGACATTGAAGTAGAAGATGATGTAACTGCATATGTAGAATATCCTAACGGGGCTACCGGTGTTTTTGTAACCGGCACCGGAGATGCTCCCGGTACTAATCGCTTTGAAATTACCGGTAACAATGGTAAATTAGTTTATGACGAAGGCAAATTGGAATTTTATCGTCTTAAACAAGGAGAGCGAGAATTTAATAAAAAGAATACAGAAATATTTGGTATACCACCAACTGCAAGAAAAGAAATCATCAAAACCGATGGCCAATTTACGGGTCATGTAGGAATTTTATCCGCCTTTATAGACAAGATATTAGGACGAGGCGAACTTTATGCCAATGGTGAAGAAGGTATGAATGG
>WQVX01000133.1 GCA_009785615.1 Defluviitaleaceae bacterium
GAGAATGGCAAGAGCGTATGGCTAATCAAGAGCAGATCTCTAGCGATGAATGATTGATAAAATATACAAATATGCATTAGGGAGGTTATTTTAGTGGACAAACCAAAACATACAATGTTAAAAATTTCATCAATGTTATGTATTATATTAGGCATACTACGACTTTTAGCCATTTGGCATTCAGCACATACACTTGAATTTGCGGGAATTGATGTTTTTAGTATCTATTTAATATTTCTGATTGTGGCTTCATGCTGGCAGTTATTTGCAGGAATAATAACACTGATATATTGGAAAGAGCTTGAAGATGTATCCATTACATCTTCTTTAATGAAAGCCGCCATTATGGTTGTAATTTTGGATACTGTTTTCTTATTTATGGGCATGTTTCTTTGGTTTATGCTTTTAATGCTGGCATTTCCTGTTACATTTGTTTTATTAGGATTTCCTGCCAGTATTCTACATGTTATTGCTACGTCTAAACTTAATAAAACAGCGCAACAAAGGCAATCTGAAAAATCAAAATCAATTGGCATCCTCAAAGTAATAGTTATTTCAGCAACACTGCTTATTGGCAGTATTGTACTGTTGCAAATTATTCTTTTTAGTGTGTGGTATACAAATCTTATGCGACCAAATATTCCATTGGAAGAAGCTATTCCGTGGGGAACATGGGAAAGCAAGGATCCGCCAATTGTTCTTTATATTCATCAGGATTATCCGGTGCGAGGATATTTTAGATACCCTGCGCTTTATAAACATGCTGATGGAGATGTAAAAATATTTGTTAGTTTTATTAAACAGCCCGGTATGATAGGACGCTACAGACCACATCTTATGAATATTACTGATATACATAACAATGTGCGTTCTTGGAATAGCGAAGGAGATGGGTTTCAAGTTATTGATGATAAATTGCATGTAACCATGCGAGGAGGAGAAGGAGATTTGATTTTTAACCGTGTTTATGATTATTTTCCAATAAATGTAGACGAATAGCGTCAATTATTCGGGTGATCGTTTTATCCTGCATGATGGCAGTTGTCGCCTCTTACACCATAGACCTCTTGCAAGTGGATAATACCAAATTTGCAAGAGGTCTAATTTTATATTTTGCTACTTATTTACCGGATTACTAATCGGCAATTTGCCAACAAAATCTAATTTTCCAACAATAGCTTTAATTGCATTGTCTACAGCGCGGTCAGTATATTCATAGGCCGCAATATAACAATCGGCTCCTTCCAACTTCCAAATATCATAAGGCACCCTAAGCGATACTGTAACAATCTGCTTACCTGCTGCTTTGAGAGCATCAAAGAGGTGTACTTGTCCGGGATTTAATACAGCGTTGTAGGTAGCATATAATACAATGTCAAATCCTTCTGCTTTGGAAAGAACAGCATTGATTTCATTTTCATCAGGATCTATGCTGATTTCTGTAAATTTACAGTCACCACCAAATTCTGTGGCAGCCTTTTTGCAAAAGCTTTCTTGTTCAATTACATCATCAACTATCGTCCCGGATGGCCGGGGAGAAATAATGAAAACTTTTTTTCCTGTAAGAGGAAGTAAAGTGTCATTGCCTTTTACAAGAGTTATACTTTTTGCACTTATTTCGTCTGATAAAGCCTCGTGTTCCGGATATTTTTCTATTGGTTGGTCAGGGGTGCAGCATAAGCTGTATTTCTTTTTGTGATCCAAAATTCGTTGCACTTTAGCATCAATTTCATCTATAGGGATTTCTTCGGATTTTACTGCTTCCAATACGGCATTGTAGCAATTTGCTTGAATTTCAGGAGTGGCATTAAGACAAAGGATATCCGCTCCGGCCTTTAGAGCCATAATGCAGCCTTTTTCTGTAGTGTAGTAAGTTTTTATTGCATTCATGGTCATGCAGTCAGTTATTACAAGCCCTTCAAATCCTAATTCTTTGCGCAAAAACTCAGTTAAAATCTTATGCGAAAGAGTGGCGGGTAATGCGTTGTCAATAGCCTTAAAAATTATATGGGCTGTCATGATGGAGTCTACGCCATTTGCATTTGATATAACGGCTTTAAAAGGAACAAGTTCTATGGAATTAAGACGCTCCATTTCATGATTTACGGCAGGGAGGTCTAAATGGGAATCCATGTTAGTATCTCCATGTCCCGGGAAATGTTTGGCATTGGCCATTACTCCGCCTCTTTGCAGCCCCTGTATATAGCTCATTCCCATTTTGGCAACTGCTTGAGGATCATCGCTATAAGAACGAATGCCAATTACAGGATTGTCTGCGTTGTTGTTTACATCTACCGAAGGAGCATGATTTAAATTGATTCCCAGTGCCCTAAGCTCTGTAGCTACCATTTCGCCCATCCGATCTATTGAATCAAACATGCCGGAAGCGGCTACTGCCATATTTGATGGAAAATGAGTTGCGCCGGAATAAACCCTTGTTACCATACCCCCTTCTTGGTCAACAGAAATAAAGGCAGGGATACCAACGCTTTCTTTGACAGTGCTTTGAAGGCTGTCGCTAAGTTGTCTAATACTTTTGTAATCAGTCAAGTTATGCTTGAAGAAAATGAAGTTACCCAGCTTATGACGCTGAAAGTGCTTTTTGTATTCGTTGGTAAGTGTAGGGCCGTCTAATGCCACTAAAAACAACTGTCCAACTTTTTCCTCTAGTGTTAGCTCTGATAGGCGTTCAGAAAAATGTTTTTTGGTATTCATATTGTTGATTCCTCCTGTTTCTGGTTTTTCCATAATTATACTAAAAATTAAGCCCTTGTCACTAGAGAAATTTTATAGGCACCCAATCGGTCTCAGACAGGTCTAACCAATGTAATCAAAATCACTTGTGGCCTTGCAAAAACTCTTGGCAAATAGCCCCATGTGCCTCTGCTTACAAAAACGGGGGTTCCATCTTTTGATGTTGCCCAGCCTTCTGTAAAATGTTGTCCATAATTGGTAATACTATTTCTAAAAGTGAAATAGGGTGCCCATATACCAAAGAATGTAATTTGACCACCATGAGTATGTCCGCTCAAAATTAAATCAACACCGGTCGTATCTTGTAGCATTGAAATATCCGGATTATGAGAAACTAACAACACAAAATCGTCAGGGGTTGAACCATATATTGCATCATCTATGCTAGGATTGCGATTCCAAAGATCCTCAACCCCTGCCAAAAAAAAATTGTCCCGTATATAAAGGCCGCTGTTTGACAAAGGAGTAATGCCATGTGCCCGCTTTGCAGCAAACAGCTCTACATAATTATCATGATTTCCTTCAACCCCAAATATGCCGTCAGTGGTTATGGTATGTGATAAAATTTCCATAGACCGTCGCGGTGCATCACCTGCGGAAGGGAAATCGCCACCAAGAAGTAATAAGTCTATATATCTGTTGTTTAACTCTTCCACAACTTCCATTAAACGATAACCCGGTAAGGTATGGGTATCTACAATAAATGCAATCCTATAGCCGTCTATTTCTATTGGGACATTAGGTGATGAAAATTCCACCTCTGTATATTCAATGATTCTATCTAATGTAGCGGCATGAGTCACATGGATAAGCCCAATTACAAAACCTATCGCTAAAAAGACCATAGAAATTTTTTTCAATTTCAACAGTGTGCTATTACTCAGCCTTTGAATGGCGACCCTAAAAGCTATTCCTGTTATTATTCCGGCTAATGCGAATAAAATCGGCAAAAAAATTGAATAAGCAGGCCAATTCCATCTTAAAAATAATGATATTGTAAATGAATTTCCTAACACTATATGTATAAACATTCTAGCGAGTATACGCGCAAGTATTCCTGCTAAAATAGGATACAGCCATTTCATATAGGCATTTTGATATCCTAAAATACCCCCAACAATAAATACTGTACCGGGGATTATCACATAAAAGCTAATTAATCTATAGGCATGTCCAGCACCGCCAAATACACCGATTGAACCCCACAAATAAATTAGCACAAATAAAATAAATGTAACTACATAACAAGGCCATATAATTTTTTTCCAAATAGACATATACACCCTCTAAACTATAAATAATGTAAAAAATTATAGCATAGTTATTTTAGAATTTTCAACAAGAATTGCCGAGGATTCCCCCGCCTCTTTAGGCGGGTGGGAGGAATCGGTAAGGTCTTGATTTTGATTCTTAACAGTCGTGTTTTTTTGGCAAAACAAAAGCCCTCAACCGGTCTCATTTTGTTACCGATTGGGGGCTTTTTTGCGCATTGCAATAATTGTTTTACAGTAAGTACCATGCATCCTTTTTAACTATCTGAGCATATGAACAAAAGGCTCAAAAAGCGAGTAAAAACAAATAATAAGCGAATACATATGAATCCCCCCTTCTATGTATTTAAAAAGCTATAGCTTTTATTTAAAATTATTCCGTATCACCCAGCCTGATAATTTCAAAAGGGGTGTCTTTTCTGTGATTGTTAAGTTCCGGAAGCCCTTTGAGCATTTGTATCGAATAATCTTTTTCACTTTCAGTAAGCCTATTAAAATGGAAGATCAATTGTAGCAGTTTAGGATCTTCGTGATTTTTAGAGTCGTCCAATTTAATCCCCATTAAAACCTCTAATTGCATCCCAAAGTAGTTTGCTGCTTTAATTAAGTGATAAATGCTTAATCCTCTTGCTCCACGTTCCACATGACTTATAGTTCCGGGGTCGATACCAAGTATATTTGCCAGATCTTCTTGGGTCATGCCATAAGCAAGTCTTTTTTCTCTAATATTTTTTCCGGTAAGAA
This sequence comes from Defluviitaleaceae bacterium, assembly GCA_009785615.1. Classification (GTDB taxonomy): domain Bacteria; phylum Bacillota; class Clostridia; order Lachnospirales; family WQUN01; genus WQVX01. The sequence goes on from WQVX01000133.1 coordinate 4,770, forward strand.
GATTTAATTTTTCCTTGATGATGTCGATATTAATGTAACTATAATAGTCCATAAATTCAATTCTCAACATGTTATATGTTTCAGTTTTCCTTTTGCTCTTTAGAAATTCAAAAGCATTTTCTATAAGAACACTATCATTATAAAACGTTCCTTTGCGAATTAAGGTTGTTGATTTAAATACAAGAAACTCTTCTTTATCTTTAAAAATATCCAGTAATATACTAATATATGAATCAAACATGTCTTGCAATTTCTTAGTAGGCTCCAGCACATTATCCATTTCAAGAAATTTTGCTCTTAATAATCGTGCTGAAGCGTTATAACTAAAAGCTATTTTAATGGTATCATGCTCTGGTTTGCTGAAGTAATGTTTTTCTAATCCCTTTAAGAATTTTTTTTCAAATTGCAACTGAATCTCTTCAAAATATTCTACATGGCCAATAGATGCGGAAAGAATTCTAACATCCCATTTATCTAAGTCTGCTACATTAGCAAGTCTTTTTAATGTTGGGGTGAGTATTTCACAAGTTTTTTTAAAGCTACTATATCGTCTTTCAATTTCGGAAACTTGTGATATCCGCAACAGGTCGTTAATTTGAACATCATCCCCATAATCTTTAATATAGGCATATAATTCATTTTCTATAATTTTACTTTCATCAGGCTTATGATTGCCCTCTATCTTGAAAAACGCTTCTAATAATTTCTTCTCTTGATTTCGAAACCATTTACTTTTAGTCTCCTTGTCTGTGATTTTCTACTCCCCTGGAGTTATTATAATACTAAATATCGGAAAAATAAAGTCTCTTTATGTCGTTTTTTAAATTTTCTATAATGTCACATTGTAGTTATTTAGGTTGACTACTTTACATTTTAGCAGATACACTAGACAATTTAGTCACGTTATAACTTTACAAATTGCCTAGTGTGTTTACATATTTGTACACTATCAATAAGGCATTTTCGCCATTGTTTAGCCCGGTATTTTCTGATACTATTGGATCAATCAATAAAATCTGTGAAATTTATCAAATTTAGTAAAATGTAGGGATGCGCTCCCCCTGTTGCGCGTCTCCCCCTCTCTCCTTTTGCCAAAAGGCCAAGAATTAGCAATTTGGTAAAAGCATACAGATGTGCAATGGCTACCCCTGCATTTTACTCTATTTCACAGGTCGGTGTTATTACCAAGGAAGAGAGCTTGGTTTTAACCCTTGATTTGAGGTTACTATACTAATAAATTTCTTGAAGAGGAGATGATTCCTATGTGGGTTTCAATTTAGCTACTTACTATTATTGTGCAATTTTGGAGTGAAAATATACCAATCCCTATATTTGAGCTATTTCAAAAGGAAATTCAGTTGGGGAGTGTGGCTCGACAACAATCTTACAAGTCTCTAAATGCCTTTAAAATGGAAAATTTTAGCTTGTAAATTGCACAATGCTAATAGAATTAGTTGAAGGGGGGCGATGCCAATGCTGGAGCCTTAGTTTGATTTTTAAAACGTTAAAGACGTTTAAAACAAAAATTAACTAATTAAGTTTGAAAGAATGAAGTCGCATCCTGGTAGACAATACCGGAGTACCAAAGAGATCTATGCTTTTGAAGCATCAGCGAGAAAAAGGAAGCAAACAAAATATGTAGCTAGAGCTATTTTCTAGCAGAAAGGAATTATTTTATGAAAAAGTTAATTGTTGCTATAATGAGTTTAACAGTAATTTTCTCATTTAGTGTTATAGCTTTTACGCAAGAAATAAAACACCTTGACCAGCTTAAAGAAGAATTTGGTTCAGAATTTTTGTTAAATCATGATGTTTCTTTAACAAATGCTATGGATATTTTAAATTCTTTCCCTCAATCAAGGACTGGAGAAATTATATATCCTGATTATTTTGGCGGGTTATACATTGATGATAATGGAAATTTAGTTAATTTAGTAGTAACAGAAACAAATTTTGATAATCATGTAAGACGATTAAGCGAAAACATTACCATAAGAGAAGTTGAATTCTCTTATAGAGAATTGAGAGAAATATGGGAATATATAACAGAACGCATAATCAGTAGAGGCGATATGATTTTCTACAACACAGGTGGTCAATTTCTTGATGTTTCAGGGAATCGTATAGTTGTTGAACTTATTGATTATTCTGAAAATGGTATAGAGTTGTTTAGAGAACTTATGATTGATTCTCCTGTAATACAATTTATAGAATTTATAGAAACAGATTGGACTTATGGTTTAGGTATAAATTTTGATACTGAAAACATTGAATATGAATCTAGCGAAGAACATATTAACAATGCTGTTATTGGTTCTGAAACAATTGATATTCTTCCTGCAAACAATATAACTGTTACCCCTGGTGATCCAATACGTGTTTATAGAAATGGACAATGGGTAGGTACCGGATCAATAGGCTATAGAGCTATTGCAACATTTGATTCAAGAAGAGGATTTGTTACTGCTGCCCATATAGCTAACGGAGGATTACAGCGTGGTGATATTGTACATGCTCAAGGTCGTAGAATAGGTATCTTAGCCGGAAACGATGATGCACGACTATCCGGTGTTGATGCAGCCGGTATTCAAATAGATTCTAATGTTTCTGTAGCAGGACAATTTTCTAATATCAGTTTAACCCCAACAGTAATACAACCTATTCAAGGAGGCATGGTAAGTTCGCGCGGCACTCCCGGAGGAACTTCAAACCCAATAATCCGTAGTGGAACCATTACTAATACAAGTCGTAATGTAACGGTCAACGGGGTCAGCTTAACCAGAGTTGTAGAAACTAATTTTTCAACTTTAGGTGGTGAAAGCGGGGGCATTATTATATCTCCTATACCGGGAGCTGCCGCTACATTAAGGGGAGTTCAAGGAATAATAGTGGCCGGAAGTGCCAATACTACTTTATTTTCACACGCAAATAATATTAGATTAGCTATTGGCAGTTGGGTGACTCACTAAAAGAATAGTGTAACAAAACGCAAATTAGGCTTTAGGAGCTAATTACCTTTATTATTATTCAATTTTTCAAGATTGCTCATAATCTAATCAAAAGATAAATAATGACAGAGGACAAGCAATTGGTGTCCATGTCGGTCAAAATCGTTTTGGTCAAGCACGAGCTTTACGGTTTGGCCCCGATTTATTACTTTGGATAAGCAGACAGTAGACAAGAATGCCGGCAACCGGAACTATGGTTGTTAGCTCAAAATTAGCTTCTTAATAATGAACTCAAAAGATAAAATAACTATTCATATGCAATGTTTTCCTTTTAGCATAGTAATAACCGAGCAAGTAGAGATAGCGAAAGCTATTTCTGCTTGTCTGGTTTTGCAATTTGATGTTATGTTTATAATGCTAATTAGTCGCCTAAAATGTTTGAATAAAAAGATCTAATAGGAGATTTTGTAATGTTTAAAAAGACGTTTAGTCTTATGTTTCTACTAGGGTTGATGTTAGTTATGATGATAACTGTTATGGCTAATGACAACTATTTAGAGGAAAGAACTGTTTTACATTTTGGGAGCGGATCAATGGATTACATGTATCGTAAAGTATTTGAATAAAAAAATTGATAGGAGGTTTTGTTTAATGAAACAAATCAAAATGGTTTTTATTGCATTATTTGCTTTTTCTATGCTGTTAGGAACAAGTATTTCTGTTTTTGCAAATGAAATTACAAGGACACAAGAATATTTAACAGAAGCACTCAAAAACATGGGGATAGAAATACGTATGAGTACTACTCTTGATATTGGTAATGGTTTTCAGGTGCAAAGTGGCTCAAGTTTTGTATTACATTCAGATATTCCACTTTCTATAACTACTGTAGAAGATGTTAGAATATTGGCTGAGGCTGCACATATGATCATGGAGCTTACCGATGCAGCATTAAGCATGGATGTAGCTATTATGCAAATTATCCGGGAAGGTGGAGAACTTTCTGAAGCATGGTTTAATACTAGGAGAGAGTTACGTGGAGAACCATACAGAGAACCATGTAGAGAAAGTAGAATACAGTGGCTAATCTATCTTGCGGAAAATTATACTATTGAAGAACTTGAAGAAAGGGGTATCTTAATTGAATCAAGAGGATTTTTAGCTGAATTTAGGTATCTGGGTTTATTAACTGAATTTTTTGAAGCAAAAGATCAGCAAGAAATTGATAGCCTTCAAGCTGAGATAAGTGAGTCATTACGGCAGATGAATTAGAAATTTCTCAATTTGCTTGGACAAGTAGAGATAGTGAAAATTATCTTTACTTGCC
>WQVX01000134.1 GCA_009785615.1 Defluviitaleaceae bacterium
ACATTTGACCTTTTCCTTTTTGGTTTTGTTGGGGAACTCAACTATATCAGGATTTTCGTCAGTTGTTTTGCTTTTTTATTTTCATTACCAGTTTTTTACTTTGGTTTTGCACATTCATAGTTACAATGATTTCATCACCATAACAAAGGAGTTCGATTTTCATAATTAAAAGAGAAGAATATATGGGTCGCATCCGTCCGTTTATCGGTAACGAGCTTGTAAAAGTCTTAACAGGAATCCGCCGTAGTGGGAAATCAGTCATGCTGGAATTGATTCAAGGTGAGTTGGTTGAACAGGGTATTTCTGATTCTCAATTTATTAGATTCAATTTTGAAGATATGCGAAACACCCATCTTTGCACAGCAGAGGCATTACACAAGGAAGTCACACAAAAGGTCGTAGGCATTGAGGGTAAGGTTTATCTGTTCTTTGATGAAATCCAAGAGGTTGCGAATTGGGAGAAATGTGTCAATTCATTCCGAGTAGAGTTTGATTGCGACATCTATATCACGGGTTCCAATGCCAAATTGCTTTCGGGCGAGCTTGCCACATATCTTGCAGGGCGGTATGTAGAATTTGTCATATATCCGTTTTCCTTTGGGGAGTTTATGGAGCTTCATGCTTCGGTTTATCCCAAAACACCCACGCAGGAGATATTCACAAAATATCTTACCCTTGGCGGTATGCCCTATCTTAGAAACCTCCGCTTTGAAGATACTCCGTCGCAAATTTACCTACAGGACTTGTTCAATTCGGTGGTGCTAAAGGATATTGTAAAGCGCAACAAAGTCCGTGATGTTGACCTCTTAGAACGCATAATTGCCTATGTGTTCGGCGGTGTCGGCACAACATTTTCAGCAGCTTCCATCTCAAAATACTTCAAAAGCGAAAACCGAATTGCCGCCCCTGAAACGATTATGAATTACATCAGTTATTGCGTGGATGCCTTTTTGTTCTATCAAGTACGCAGACAGGATTTACAGGGTAAAAAGCTGCTTACAGTCAATGAGAAATATTATGTTGCTGACCACGGCATCCGCGAAGCTGTTTTCGGTGGCAACATGAAGGATATTAACCTTATTCTTGAGAATGTACTCTACATGGAGTTGCTCCGAAGGGGCTATAAAATCACTGTTGGTAAAGCGGGGGCAAATGAGATTGATTTCATTTGCGAAAAGCGAAGCGAAAAACTTTATGTCCAAGTGTCATACTTTCTTGCATCGGAGGAAACAGTCCAACGTAAGTTCGGCATTTATAAATCCGTAAAGGATAATTTCCCTAAATACGTCGTTTCCCTTGATGAGTTTGACATGAGCCGAGATGGAATCAAGCACAGGAATATCCGAGATTTTTTGTTAGCTTCTGATTGGAATTAGGGCTGTGAATGAACAAAAAAACAACATGCACCAAATCTACTACACCATAATACAGTTATGTAGTAGATTTGGCATAACTCATGCCTCTGTTCCATTTATGTTACAGTTACATTGCAAAATAAATTTTTATTTAGTTTTAGCTTGACGTATTCCTCCGACCTACGAAGCCCATAAAACGCTCCGAAGATAACGCCTAATTCCAGCCGTGGCAAAGAATTTTGATACAGATAATTCTTTGCCGTGTTACAATTGTGAGACTGGTTGCGCACAAGCTTTTGATATGCCCCCCTTCAAACAAAACACGTCAGTCTAAATTACCCAAATAGTTGGACAAAGCAGAAAAAAGCTGTAAAATATCCCCGAGCCGAAAGTTTTTGGAGCATCAGCAGTGTGCCGCTTAATCCGGAAGAATTGCTAAATCATACCCGTATGGAGTGGGCGGTTGAATCCATGCACCTGTTGCCGGGTGTGCATTTTTCTGAGGACAAAACCTGTGTTTGGGACATGAATGTTCAAAAATTACTGAACACCACACGCAAAATCTCCCTCAACCTTATCCGTTCATTCAGAGATGCTCATTATCCAAAAAAACTTCTCCTCACCAGTGTTTTTAAGGAAAATCTCTTTGCCTTGGATATGCTTTCTCGTTTTCTTGACTATTTCCGCTCAATTTCTAAATTAGAATGTCATGTTAGTAGACAAGTCTATTATTGAAAAATTTGTTAGACAGGTTTATAATAAGCAGGTAGCTTGAAAAATCCATATTTTTGCAATATGGATTTAGAGTGTGTTTGAAAACCCCATTGCCCCATCTTTCCGGCAAATTTTTCGTCCTGCTGCGTCAACGCCTCCTAGCATAATTGATGTATTATGCGTCGTCGACGTTTCCTTATAGGGCAAAAAATTTGCTCGAAAATCCGGTACAAGCGAGTTTTCAAACACACCCTGGGAACCCATACTAAATAAGTTATAGATAGGTATAAAGGTGTTATTTGATGAAAAGAAACATGATTAAAAGAAACATAATTAAAAAATTGATAGCAATTACCACATTATCAATAATGATTGCTACGCCAAGTGAATCACTACTGGCATTAAACCCTCCCACTACTTTAGAGCAAGAAAATCAGGCACAAGAAAATCAGGCAGAACAAGGCTTATATTTGGTTTCAACAATTGAATATTATATAGAAGCCCTTATATTAGCAGATGCACCCGTTACAGAATTACAACGACATCTTGAGCATGAAGTAATACGCTTAGTCAACGAAATACGTCGAGATCATGATTTGCCGGAACTGGTTTTTCATCCGGATTTAGCTAGGATAGCAAGACTTAGAACGGACACAATGATTGAACACAATGCAGTAGGGCACCGCTGTCCTGTAATAGGTTTGGAGCATACAGAATTTGCTCATTATCACGGATTAGTAACAAGTTGGGCCGGAGAAAATGCACACTGGGGTGGACGAACCCCACAAGTTGCAGTTTATCATTGGATGAATTCTCCCATCGGACATCGCGAATTCATTTTAAGTGGACTAATTGGTGATAGTGATCTACAAAGACAATGGGAAAATGTAAACTTGCATTACATAGGTGTTGGTGTTTCATGGGGAGATAACCATACTTTTGGAACAGCTTGGACACTATGGAAAAAGCCGGCTTCAAATTAGCATTTAAGAGGTGAGGAACCATGCTCAGATTAAACGATCTATTGCCTCCTATTAGGGATAACTTACTTGGATATGACCTTTTAATTATTCTTACGGCAATAGGAACCCTGGGATATTTTTTATTTATCCTTTTGTATACCGGCAAGGTATACAGCACAATATATACTCAGGGCTATCTCCCTGATGATGTTGATGACGAAGAGCCTGTAGTGCAAACCAGAGCAGATCTAAAGAAAATGAAAAGCCGCTTGCGTAATATGCGAGAAACTTCAGAGAAGTACTATACTATGTTTGTAACCCTCACCGGTATATTTCCATTGATGGGCATACTAGGGACAGTTATTTCTCTAATCCCAATGGTGCAAGATATCCAAAACATGCAAGGAAACTTTTTTGTTGCCCTAACATCTACATTATGGGGGTTGGTATTTGCTATATTGTTCAAAATTCTGGACGGTACTTTGTATCCACGGATAGAAGGAAATAACCGCGGGATTGATGAATATCTGGAAAAATTAGAAAGTAAGCTGACGGAGCTGAAAAAGCCGTGAGAAAAAATAATATAATAATTGAGTTAACTCCTTTGCTGGACGTTATACTTCTAATTTTATTTTTTATTTTGGTTCAGAGTGAAGGGCGTATAGATATAGCATACACAGAGGCGAGAGAAGCCTTTGAAGCAGAGCTTGAAGAATTTATCTATAACCTGGACGAAGAAGTAGTAGACTTGCGCCAAACCGCCATATATTTTGATACACTGCGTCTTGGTTTAGAAGAGGATACTTCTATTATCATGCTAAGCTTAGAAGCCAACGAGATTGATCGCAATATACGTTCTATTTTGATTGAAGCACAAGGAAATACAACAGCAATTGGGTTAAGTTGGGATCAACTGGCAAGAGATAACGCCTTGTTAGCCCTCAATACTGTATTAGCAGACCATATCCAAAATGCAGGTAGCACAGTAACTTTTATAGTATTTAGATTTGACAGTGCTAATATTTTTACATCTGATTACAGTTTGGTTGGTCAGGCAATACATAATCAAAGGACGATCCATTCTCAAGTGTTTAGTGCAGAGATGGATTTGAGATAGGAGGAAAGTTGTGTTAAAAAACAAGAAAACAGGCAAAAAGAAAAAGGGTGGCGGGAAAACTAAAATGGCCGCCGGTGCATGTGTTGCGGTAGCATTGGTTCTTTCCGGGTTAGGATTAGATATAGGTGGATTTGGCAGTGGGCTTGGCTTACCTACTTTTTCTCCGGAAAACATAACCGGCTCTAATGCTGAAGATGTATTTGTAGAAATCCCAACAGAAGAAGATGTAGAATTAACAACCACATCAGATAATGAAAATCAAGAGGAAGCACCACTATCCTTGCTTATACGAGTTTCAGGAGATTCAATTATACACAACGATCAATCCTTGTCTATTGCTGAACTTAGAGAATTGCTTACTGAAGTAAACCAGCCGGAACATATATGGGAATTGCGAGACGAACATGCTATAATGGCTACGTATAACGAGGTACTAATGTTGCTTAATGAAAAAGGTGTACGCTATGAAGCAACTACAAGCTAGAGCCTGTTTAACAACGCATATGTAACAAATACTGAAATTGCAAAAACGCGCTCAACCGGTGACAAAATGAGACCGGTTGAGCGCGTTTTTTATGTTAATAAGGGATCTATACTAAAAATTTATCAAGAGCTGCTTTTAATTGAATTTCATCTTGTGCGTTTGTTAGTTTATCTGCCGGATAAAGCTCCCATTCTTCCTCTAAGGTTACAAAATCGTCCGGTTGGAGTTCATACATTTCGCCTAGAGTTTCCATCTCCAGCATATCGCCGTTTGTATATGTTTCAAAACAGCATCCATTGTCAGGATATATACCATCAATGGTTGGTTCAAAATATTTTATAAATATCTGGCCTTTGTTAAAATATGCCGCCCAGCCGGCCTCATTGTTATATCCTAATTTAAAGGCATTTTGCTTAGAAGCATCCTGGCTTAAAGTTATAAAATCTTTGCCAAGGTAAAGGCGACTGTCATTAAGCTCAGTGTAATCCCAAAAAGTAAAGCCGCGGTTTGGTAAAAATCCTGTGCTTCTGTCCGGCATAGGCATTACTTCTATACCACCGGGGGACAACATAGTAATAGCCCAAGGAGCAAGTTGAATATCCCACTGCCCTACATTGCGGATGGAATGTACTGGTTTTACGCGAGATGAATCAGGATCCATTGTTAATGTCATAATTTTTTGGATTTGATTATGCTTTTCTACTGCGGCAGTAAATCGGGCACCATTTTCTATTTCTGTAAAGGTAACGGGCTGATTATCCGGGTGGTAACAGCGGGGCACTACTTCCGGAGATATCCATAATCTATGCCCACCATACAAAATTATTTGATCTTCGTAAATATCATATTTTTCACCCAAGGTTTTTTTTGCAATATCTTGGTAGAAGATATTTTCTAAACCCACACAAGCACAGTGTATAACACGAGGGCCAAAATCCAGTGTTACATAAACTTCTATTTTTCCGTTAGTTATGCAGGCGCATTTGCCAAAATTGGGATCGGTAATTTGGCTGATAGTGATGTTCTCATTTTTTGCCATATAAGCACTCTCCTAGCTTTTCAACAAAGTGTTATTTGCTTGTAATAATTATAGCACATTTTTGTTACAATCATTGATAAATATATGCTACAATAAGAGTATAAATTTACCCAAATTATAAGGAGGATTTTTTAATGAAAAAAGCGTTTTCTTTAGTACTTGCTTGTGTAATGGTTATTGCAATGTCTGTTACAACTGTAGCCCGGCCAACATCCGATGACTTGCCATTCCAAATTCCCGCATCTTACAACTTTAGCTTTGAAATGAACTTGGGTTTAGATGTTCAAGCTCCTGAACTTTTGGAAGATCCGGAAGTAGCAGCAGTTTTAGCAATGTTGAGAAATGTAGTTGTAACTGCTGATGGCACTGTAATAGCAGACTTGGATACTTTATTGGCAGGACATCTTCACATGGAAGCTTCTGTACGTGCAGGGTTTTTCTACATACCATTTACCCTGTGGATGGATTATGATTTAACAAATCCTGAAGCTCCTGTTTATGCAATTATTGTAGAATTGCCTGAAATGCTGCAAGCTATGATAGCATTGGAAGATCCTGACCTCGCAAAACCATTCTGGGTACTGGATTATGCGCCATTGTTTGCAATGGAAGATATGTCCGGCTTGTTTAATGTTATGGTTGATAGTGACATGAATGCTCAGATGTTTTCCCAAATAATGGGACTTATGCCGGAAGCAGAGTACCTTGGCGATAACAACTATCGCATGGTATTTAATGATGAAAGCTTTACTAATTTCTTTATTGATATCATGCAAGTTGCAATGGAGCCATTGTTTGATAACTCCCTTATGTGGGACTTGGTAAATGCAGTAGAGGACATTGACGAAGAAGAATTTGAAGAGTTATTGGCTGAATTGCACGAAGAGATTAACCCTTTTCTTGAAATGGTGTTTGAACTTTCTCGCAATGTAACATTTATTTCGCAAGACTGGGTAACTTACATCACATTAGATGAAAACGGTTTTGTTGCTCAAGAAACATCTCAAGCACAATTTATTTTTGATCTTGCAGAATGGACACAAGCTTTAGGTGTTGATCCAAACTTTACTGGTTTACCGGAAGTTGTTATTACTTTCGATTTTGACTACTCTGCAATAATAAGTAATATTAATAATGTAACCCCTGTAGCACCTCCGGTGCTTACCCCGGAAAATAGTGTAGACCTTATTGAAATGTTGTTCTAAAACGAAAATGCAATGTGATATGCTCCCCCATAAAGTAGACAGTGGAAATTAAAAAACCACCGGATATGAAAGGGGGAGCATATTTTTATGATTAGCCAACATTTCAGTTGCTGAGCCTTCTGCTTCAATTCTTCCTTTATCCATAAAAAAAACATGATCGCATAAACGCTTGATATGTGAAGGTTGATGACTACATATTACATACATTATTGGTTCGCTTTGCTGACGTGCCAGTATAAGGCTTTCAAAAAAGCTTACACTTTCTAAATCAAGATTAGAAAAGGCTTCATCAATAAATATCATTTTAGGCGAAAAAATCATGGCTCTAATAAGAGCCAATTTTTGTTGTTCTCCCCCGGACAGCCCCGGGGCATATTGGTTGCGCAATTCTTGCAAACCTGCAATTTCTAAATAATAATTTACTACATCCGTATTCGGCTTTATTTTGCGTAAGGTAAGTGGATATATTAAATTTTGTATAACCGTGTCACGCATAAGAAAAGGTTTTCTAAAAACCATTGTAATATCCTGTTGTGAAAGGTTTTTATAATCAACATGGCCGCTATCCGGTTTCATTAAACCTGCCATTATTTTCATGGTTGTACTTTTGCCACAGCCATTTGACCCGATTATGCCATAAATTCCGTTTTCAGCTATGTCAAGTTCCTCTATATACAAAGAGAAACGATCAAAGTTTTTTTTAATTTTAGAAATTTTCATCAGCTCGCCGTTCCCGCCTTCGTAAAAAATCACCAGCCATTTGTACAATAAATGCAATAATCATAAGAATTGCACCCAAATATACAGCTTGGTCAATTTCACCCCTATTACGCAAAAGTGAAATAGTAGTTGTCATGGTTCTTGTATGGTGGCGGATATTGCCGCCCACAATCATGATAGCTCCCACTTCGCTCATTGCTCGTCCAAAACCTGTTATTACAGCAAAAAAAATTTCGTTGCTCAACTCTTTAACCAGTAAAATTTGCGTCTGTATTTTATTTGCGCCCATAGTGAAAGCAAACATGCGTATATTTTCAGAATTACGTTGAGATGCGGTATAAACAATACCACAAACAATAGGAGTAATAAGCAAAACTTGAGCAATAACCATAGCTTCAAAAGTAAACAACAGCCCTAAAAAGCCCAAAGGCCCTTGTCTCATTAAGATTAGATAAACTACCAGCCCTACAACTACCGGGGGAGAGGCCATCAAAGTACGATTTACGACAACAAGAATATTTTTACCTGTAAAGTTGGCATAATCCAACCAAAGCCCAAGGGGTATGCCAATTATAGCCGCAATAGTCGTAGATAAAAAGGTCAAACGCAAGGTTAAGGCTATAATTCCTAAAATCTCAGCATCAATAATATAAAACATATTCATGCATTTGGGAAGAAAAGCGGATGACCAAATTCTTCAGCTCCAAAGGTTGAAATTAACTGCTGAATGTGCGGGCTTGTTATCCAATCAAAAAAAGCTTGCGATTCTGTCGGCAAAAGAGTTGTATACACAACCAATATCCCATAGTGGTTTAGCAATTGCTCGCTATTTTCGCAAATAATTATTAAATTTCCTACATCGGGATATTGCAGCCAAGTTGCCCTATCCACCAATGCAAATGCATCCATTTCTATAGCCATGCCAAGAGTTGCTCCCATATCTTGGCCGGCACTTATATAAGCCGCATTATCTTCCGGCAAAACTCCTAAACTTTCCCAAATTCGCAATTCTTTTATGTGCGTCCCGGAATAATCCCCTCGTGAAACAAATGGCAAGTTATAATTTAGTATATTCATAAATGTTTGTTCCACATTGTTATTACTTGCTATAGAGCCGGCAGGGCCAACAATAATAAAGTCGTTATACATTACATCATGGCGTTTTGTTGCATAGCCTTCTGCTACAAAACGATCTTCTGCAATTCTATCATGAACAAGTAA
>WQVX01000135.1 GCA_009785615.1 Defluviitaleaceae bacterium
CAGGTGGGAAGTAAACGTAGGAAGAGAATTTGATAACTACAGAGCGTCCCGCCTGGCAGCAGGTGAACAGCCAAGTACTACTATGGCGGAATTTGTACGTATCGCGTCATTGTATTGGGAAGCGGACGCCTTAGCCAGACAAAGAGATGAAATGCAAGGCACAGCCAATACTTTCTTGGCGGGTGCGCAACTGGTAATGGGCGTTTACTCTATTAGCGTAATAGGCCAACAGGTAGCATCAGGTTTTAGACTGACCATAAGCAGGCCAAGCAATATAAACTTTAGACCGCCTATCCAAAGATTTGCAATAGCAGGTGGCGGTAATCACTACGAATTTGTAGTGCCCATAACCTGGCAAGGTAGCTTCGCCGTTAGTCATAGCATGACTTCCGTCAGCCAGATGTCCGCCCATCAGATTGGGCAGCTTACTCATGCTATTCAGATGGCTGCTGAAGGTACTGGCGGCGGTGGGGGTATGCCTCCTCAAGGGCCTAGAGGTACTTTGACCGGAAGCTTAAATGGACTAACGCAAGATGAAAGAACTATGGTTAATGATCTGCTAGATAAAGGGAATAATGTAGAAATACTTGTTAGATCTAATGAACACAAAGTTACTACCCCTGATTTTAGAGTTAATGGGATCCTTACCGAATTAAAAACTTTAACCGGAACAAGCATGAATACTCCAGTAACAAGGATACAATATGCTTTTAATCACCAAGATGTACAGGTTGTTATCCTTGACGCAAGAAGGACAGGTCTAACTATTGAACAATCTAATGATGTTATTAGTCGCATTAATGGCATCTATAAGTACAATATACCTGGCAGAATAGAAATTTGGACAATTTATGGAATAGTTCATGGAGGTTTATAATGGCGAGAATGACCTGTATTTGCGGTGAAATTTTATCAACTACAGCAGTGCCAAACGATGTTGAATTATGGATTTATACCAAGAAGGAATGGGATTCAATATTAGAAAATGATAGTATCGAAACATGGAAAATTCCATTACCAATCTACGATGCTTGGAGATGTTTAAAATGTGAAAGAGTGTATATTTTTGAACCTAATAACAATAAAGCAATTAAAGTCTATAAGCCAGAAGAATAACATCAATAATTAACTATAAATGTACATTTTTCATGTCAATAAATGGTAAATTTTGAATTTACGCCATTTGCGGCACTTCATCAATGACCAAAACGGTCTTTGACAGCCATTTGCTGATGCCTACAAAGAGCTTGATTGCGGAGTTTACCAAAATTCAACTCTAAAATTGCACAATTATAGTAATTAAAAAGATTTACTTGTTATGTTAATTAGCTTTCTGCAAAATGCTGAAGGCTTCATGGAGGTTTGTAATGGCAAGAATGGATTGTAAATGCGGTGAAATCTTATCGACTTCGGCAGCTCCTAACGATATACAGTTAAGGGTTTATACTGACAGGGAATGGGATTCAATACTAGAAGTTGATGTTATTGATTTAAAGAAATTTCCGCTACCTACTCATGATGTTTGTAGATGTCCAAAATGTGAAAGGGTGTATGTTTTTACAGGTGAGGGTCTTAAAGTTTACAAACTGGAAGAATAGGCCATCATTATTTGATTTTCAAGAAAGTAGGCTGGTCATTTTGGTCAGTCTACTATACTTTAGAAAGGAATGCTATGGCTAAATTAGTAGATTTTGGTTCTGGGATAGAGCCGGAACATGGCTATCCAATTCGCGATACTAAAATTGAACTTGACATTAATCTTGTGAATAATAAGCATTTTATTTATGACGCAAATGACCCTAATTACAGAAATTGGATACCTTTTGAATTTAGATTGCAGGTAGGTGAAAATGAGCTATATGAATATCCGGAAGAATTTGGAGCTACTTTTAATGTTGAGGAGCTAAATAATTGGTTTTTGGGTATGGAAAAATTATATAAAGAAATCGAAATAATGGAACAATCGGGTATTCATTTCTTAGAGAGTAAGCCAATAATGTTTAGTTTCTTTACTTTAGAAACCTATTTTGGTATGGATTTTAAATATGCTGGTGAATACCACATTTCAGTGACAGTATGGATTGTTATGAGTAGATTGCCTAATAGTGAATTACTAGGCTTTCATCGAGGGATTCGTTATGGTGCTACAATGGAAGAAGTTAAAATTTTCATGGCAGAACTAAAAAATGAACTAGATTGCTTGATTAAAACTACTGAAAAGTAAAAACTGTGCTACACTTTGAAAAGTAGGCTGATCATTTTGGTCAGTCTATTTTTTTCATTGTTATTATTGTGCAATTTCGGAGTAAAAATATACCAATTCCTATACTTGAGCTATTTCAAAAGGAAAATCAGTTGGGGAGTGTGGCTCACCAACTGATCTTACAAGTTTCTAAATGCCTTTAAAATGGCACTTGTAAAATTTAAACTTTCAAATTGCACATTTATAGCATTGTTAGTTTATTGAAAAGACACACATCTTTGCTGGCTGGAGGCTACCAACAACCAGTGAGGTTTTCCAACCGGGGCAGACGGTTAATTTCTCCACAGGCGGGGGCTTTTGCATTTGTCAAACAAAAAATCAGCCAAGATTATAAATAAAAGTTTTTTATTTCACTTTCATTTCAATCCAATAATAAAGGTAAAAAACATGCATAAATCACCAAAATAGGTAAGTGCGTGGATTGACCATTTTTGACATTTTGCGTACAATAGCCTAAAATATAAGTCTTACCAAAATTTAGATGCCCATTAGGACATCCAACGGAGGAGATCAATGTTAAAGAAAAGGTTATTAAGGCCCATTGTGTCCTTAATAGTAACGTTATCTATGTTAGTTGCTATTCCGCCAATTACAGTGGAAGCAAATAATCAGATAACTCAAGGTGGAAATACTTTTACTTTTGGGGTTGTGGATGGTCATATGACTATTACCAACTTCATCGGCAGCGGGTCTATAACTATACCTGCAACTTGTCCGGACGGGGAACCGGTTACCGTCATTGGTCAAGGTGCCTTTGCAAATACTAACTTATCAACGGTCAATTTTGCGCAGCCAAGCTCTATACATACAATTGACCGCAATGCTTTTAGTGGGGCTAATATTAATCATATAAACCTGCCTAACAGCTTGGCGCACATTAGAGAAAATGCTTTTTTAAATGTTGAAGGTCTTACCAACATAGTATTACCACCTTATCTGGTGACTATTGGTAATAGTGCTTTTAGAGGTACCGAACTGCTGGAAATAAGTATCCCGCGTTATGTTAACCAAATTGGCAATGAGGCTTTTAGAGGAACAAATTTAGAGGTTGCTCATTTTCAGCACCTTGACGGCAGAAATGTTACCATGGGCACCGGTGTTTTTAGCCAAATTAACAATCATAACTTTAGGATAACCTTTCCACCAAATGCAACTCATTTTGGAAGCAACTGGTATGAGTCGCACCCGTCATATCCTTCCAATGTAACACCCGGCCCAACAACCGAGTTTACATTTGTTTATCTTACCGGTAGCAATATAATGATAACAGGGTTGCGTCAAAATAGTCCTTATCTTGCAGCGCAAAGAATAAACATCCCTGATAGTATTGGGCATCGTACAGTGCGCCGTATTGAAAACAGAGCTTTTGAAAATCTCTCTAACTTACGTTATGTAGAAATTCCAAGTACCATCCAAACTATTGATGGCCTGGCTTTTAATAATAACAGCCAATTAAGAAACGTATACTTTATGCATACAAATGCAAATAATGTTGAGCATATTGCAAGCAATGCATTTGCCGGAAGCCATTCATCATTTTCTATCGTGTTCCAGCAAAATGCATCAAACTTTACAACCCCAACATGGCGTGGACATCCTACCAGGTCAGATGCTCCCGATTTATCCGATTTTACGTTTACCTACCTTACCGGAAGCAACATAATGATAACCGGTTTAAGCCAAAACAGCCCGTTGCTTACAGCCCAAAGGATAGATATTCCTGCTAATATTGGTGATCGTACAGTACGCCGTATCCAAAACGGGGCGTTTGCAAATCGTTCTAATTTACGCTATGTTCAAATCCCAAATACAGTCCACACTATAGATGGACAGGCATTTAACAACAACAGCCAATTAAGAAATGTATATCTTTTGCATACAAATGCAAACAATATTGACCACATTCCAAGTAATGCATTTGCCGGAAGCCACTCTACATTTTCTATTGTATTTCCGCAAAATGCATCAAACTTTTCAACTCCAACATGGCGCGGACATCCTGCCAGGTCGGATGCTGATGAACAAGTATCAGAATTTACATTTACCTACCTTACCGGGAACAATATTATGATAACAGGTTTACGCCAAAACAGCCCGTTGCTTACAGCTCAAAGGATAGATATTCCTGCTACCATTGGCAACCGTACGGTACAACGCATACAAAGCGGAGCGTTTGCAAACCGTTCCAATTTGCGCTATGTTCAAATTCCAAATACAGTCAACACTATAGATGGTCAAGCATTTAACAACAACGCTCAATTAAGAAATGTATACCTCATGCATACAAATGCAAACAATATTGAAAATATTCCGAGCAATGCATTTGCAGGAAGCCATTCAACATTTTCTATCGTATTCCCACAAAATGCATCAAACTTTACAACGCCAACATGGCGCGGACATCCTGCAAGATCAGATGCTGCTGCACAGGTAGATGAATTTACATTTGTTTATCTTGTTGGGAACAATATAATGATAACAGGCTTACGCCAAAACAGTTCGTTGCTTACAGCTCAAAGGATAGATATCCCTGCGACCATCGGCAACCGTACAGTACAACGTATCCAAAGCAGAGCATTTGAGAACCGTTCTAACTTGCGATATGTTCAAATTCCAAGCACAGTCCAAACTGTGGATGCACAAGCATTTTTAAACAATAACCAATTGAGAAATGCATACTTTATGCATACAAATGGTAACAATGTTGAAAATCTTTCCGGTACTGCATTTGCAGGAAGCCATACCGCCTTTTCTATCGTATTCCCGCAAAATGCATCAAATTTTACAACACCAACATGGCGTGGACATCCTGCCAGATCGGATGCCCCTCAAGTACAAGATTTTACATGGACGCAGCTTGCCGGAAACAACATAATGATAACAGGCTTGCATCAAAACAGTAATTTAAATACTGCACAAAGAATTGAAATCCCTACCCATATTGATGGACGTGTAGTGCGTCGCATACAAGGCAGGGCTTTTGATCATCTGCCAAACCTGCGATATGTTGAAATTCCAAACACAGTACAAAGTATAGATGCCAGAGCATTTAACTATAATTCTCAACTGAGAGCTGCATACTTGCGTCATAATAATGCTGCTGATATCGAAATTGCAAGCAATTCATTTGTAGGAAGCCACAATGCATTCACTCTCTTCTTTCCATATGGAGCAACAGGTTTTACTACGCCAACATGGAGAGGATTCCCAACCCAAGCTGAAGTTGTTGAAGGCATTTGGGAATTTACTCAATTGGGCGGTGCCGGTAACGAAGTAATGATTACCCGTTATAACGGCACTGCTGCCATAGTAGAAATTCCAACTACATTGGATGGCAGACGTGTAAGTTATATTGGCAATGAAGTTTTTAGAAACAATAACACAGTAACAGAGATTATTTTCCCTGATACCATAGTGTCTATTGCTACTAACGCAGTAATTAACGCGCCTAATTTAAGGGTTGCTCGCTTGCGTCATATGCACGCAGATACTTTGGATATGTCGGGCTTGGCTTTTTCAAATGTACACGATGATTTCGCTATAATATTCCCGGCTAATGCTCAAGGCTTTACTACTCCTACGTGGGTAGGTTTCCCTGCCGGCCCTGATTTAATTGGTGCTAACTGGGAATACTCCGTTACAGCTGGTGTGGCTACCATAGTAAGATATTTGGGAGATGACGTGCATGTTGAAATCCCGGCTTATATTGGCGGTAGTCCGGTTCGTGTTATTGCAAGTGAAGCCTTTAGAAACAATAACATTATAGAGCGGGTTACTATTCCTGCCGGTGTAAATACCATTCAACCTAATGCTTTCTATAACTGCATTAGTTTGTATGCTGCACGTTTGATGCATACAAATGCTAATCAATTAACTAACTTCCCACAAGATGCATTTGTAGGCGTGCAACCTAGCTTTAGGTTGATTTATACTGCAAATACCCCGGGTTTTACTACTCCTACTTGGAGAGGGTACTTTACTGAGCCTCATTCCGATGATTTGATTATTCGTTATGGAGACTTTGAATATATCATTACGCGT
Organism: Defluviitaleaceae bacterium; assembly: GCA_009785615.1. GTDB lineage: Bacteria > Bacillota > Clostridia > Lachnospirales > WQUN01 > WQVX01. Next base: position 6,305 of record WQVX01000135.1, read on the forward strand.
GTACCTGCCCCCGGAATGGCGGCTGCTACTCGTGATGTGGTAACAATTGTTCGTTACCTTGGAGATTCAACACAAGTTGTAATCCCATCCACAATTGATATATTCCCGGTAACAGGATTGGGCAACTTTGCATTTTTGAACAATCGTTCAATAAGAGCAGTTACCATACCGGGTTCGGTTACTGAAATTGGTCATTCTACATTCTTGGGTGCAGCATATTTGTCATCGGTCAGACTTTTGCATACTAATGGAGCAAGTATAACTTTTGGAAGCAATTCTTTCCGCTATACTGCTGAAGATTTTGCAATTTTGTATCCAACTACAGCAACAGGATTTAGCACACCATCATGGCGTGGCTTGCCGGCAAGACCTGATACAGGCGCACTTTTGCCGGAACCAACTCCTTCGCCTACACCATCTCCTACTCCGGGGCCTACACCGAGTCCAACACCATCCCCAAGCCCTACACCATCTCCCGGTACGCTAAACAATCCGTTTATCAACACTACCAGAGTATTAGATCAGCATAGCAACTTTGTAACAAGGGTAGAAGGTTATACTTTAACTGCGCCAATATTTAGACTGGAGCCTTTTGCACCTAACCCACAATTTAGTACTTCTTATGTTATGGTGCGGGTTATAGCTGATATCTTGGGTCTTGATTGGAGCTTTAATCCTGATACTAATTCAGCCATTTTTAGTGGCTATGATGCCAATAATCAGTTTATATTATTGGAGCTTACTATAAACAGCACTACAATGCGGGTTAACGGTATCCCGCAGGAAGTGAGGGCATCCGCCGGTGCAGTGCCTGCTGTCTCAAGGGGCGGAAGGTTGTTTGTGCCGGTACTGGTATTCCAAGAAGTCTTTGGGGTTACTATACAGTGGAACCCTGCTAACCAAACAGTTACTGTTAATCCATAGGCTACAATTGAGTACTTGATGGGTGTAGTATGTAACTTGATTATTTAAAATATGCATAAAAAATATCCGCCTCTCTAAAAATTTAGGAGGCGGATATTTTTGTATGTATTTTTATGAGATGTTAACTTGGGCTTGGTTGGGTTATAAGTTGGTTGTATTAACTTCTATAAATTGCTCGATAGTTTCCTGTTACTCTAAGTGTAGTTGAATTACCCGGATTAATGAGTGCAGCATGATACATTCCCGGTACGTTTTGAGAAATCCAGAGTTCTCTTGATATTGCATTAAAATTCCAAGGAACTATTGTAACCACACGACCTTGAATGGTACACCATAACCCTATATTAATTGGGAGTCTGTCAGTAGTATTTAATCCAATAAATTCTATACCATCATTTACCCTAAGGGCATAAGGCCGTGTTGATCTAACTGTTTGACCGGGTGCAACATTTACGCTAATGTTCTGTCCGAAGCGGGGTTCGACTCTTTCGCCGGGAAAAATATCCCTTACATGTATATGTTCAGGACGTTCTCCATAGTAATATAAACCTAGTTCCTCACACCATGTAAACTCGGATAAATCTATTGCTTCTTCATATCCAAAAGCATTTCCAAATGGTGTAACAGGCGGCATGTTTTCAGGCGCGATATCACCAATAAAAGTACGTTCTCTTATTGCAAAGCTACGCCCACAATCCGTTTCAATTATTTCAACCAGCGTACTTATTTCAAGTTGCATTGAAGCATATCCATCTTCTGAAGTTTCGTTAATGATAATGTTAGAAATTGAAACTTCGCTTTGCCTGTTGCTTTCGGCATATGCAGATACATGTGTAGCACTGCCGGTTGCTAACAAAGCAAACCCTAGCAAAATAGCAGCAATTCTTTTTGTAATAATCTTAATCATAGCATCCTCCTTTTAAAATTGTTCGTAACTGTCATAAGCAATCCATAGCTAATCACCTCACAAAATACTACTAAAATTATAAACACAGTACATGACAAGTCAATGTTTTTGTTTTGACAGTTTTCGCTAAATATCAACCTTAAAAGCCGGATAATTTAGTTGAAATGATATAAATTATCAAAAATATTACAAATTAGAATGCTGTGTTGAAGAGCTAAATCTTACAAAAAAGCATAAAAAGGAGTATACTATATATGGAATAAAGGAGTGGTAAGTTATGCCCAAATATGTATATCCTGCAATATTTGAACCAAACGAATTAGGCGGAATTTGTGTGTTTTTCCCTGACTTAGAAAATGTATTTACTCAAGGTGAAGATTTACCTCGCGCTATGGAAATGGCAGAAGATGTTCTATGCTTAATGTTGTATAATATGGAAAAGAACAGAGAAAACATACCGAAAGCAAGTAAAATGAGCGATATAAAAGTAAAAGAGGAAAATATAATTAATTTAGTTGCTTGTGATACTCAATTTTATAAAAATTACTTTGAACTATTAATGTGCAAAAATCCAGGTAAAAACAGGAAAAAGGCTCAAGCAAGGCGAAATTGCTGTAGGATGTCGTTAAGAGAACAGCCAGCCAGAGCCTGATGAACAATCCAGGTAACTCTGG
>WQVX01000136.1 GCA_009785615.1 Defluviitaleaceae bacterium
AAAAAAGGAACCAAGCATCAAAATGATGTTTGGTTCCCTTTTCTTCGATCTTTATTAGTTCTTCTTAGGTCTCAGCATTGGTAACATGGTAATACTTACAACACGGTACCAAATGAAAGGGTTGTGTAATCCCCAAAACTCATAACCTTTCATAGAACCCAAAAACCTTTCTCAAAATTTCTTCTCCATTCAGATGCTTGCTCGGCAGACGAGTGGAGCATAGCAGATTTTCGCGAACTTTATGGCCTATACCAAGCAGCACGTTGTCTTACAAGTTCTGTCATTAATTCTCCGGCACGGTCAATATTGATGTTATGAAGCTGACGAATATATTCGTCCCAAATTGCATCAAATTCTTGTGGTGGAGCCATAACACTACGCATAAGGAATTCAGCAGTTAAATCGTTTGCACGAATTTGAATTTGCCCAAGCTCAGACGCAGGATCAACCGTGTCTGCTATATGCCAAGCTGCACCCCATGGAGAAAATCTTTGAGCCGCAGGCAAGTCTGCTTCCATCGGGAACAGGTCGCGCCACATTGCTACACCATAGGCGTCTAATGCTTGCCTTGCTGCTTCAGGATAGTTTGCTATAATAAGATCTTCGCCAAAAGGAAGTATATGGAATCCATCAGCGCACACGCCACCGGTACCATAGTTAGGCCAAGGATAAGAAAGCATACCCCGCCCGGTGTAAACAGTGTGGTTATGTGGATCTTCGTCCAATCTTTGTTGCTCTTGGGCAGTTAGGCGGCGTTGTCCGTCACGGATTTCCCAATGAATGCCTTCAAATCCCCAGTTGCTCATAACTTGAATTTCACGTCTTGCTAAATAATCCAAAAATTGAATTGCACGCACAGGATCTTGATTGTTAATTGTAATGCCAACACCATTTGAAGGAAGAAACGCTTCGCGACGGTATCCGGGATGCAAGATATCACGGCTAATGGTAACAGGGAATGCACCGTAGGCACGATATGGATGTCCGCTTCCGATTAAAATATCTACTGCTGAATCAATGTGCCAGTCTGCATCAATCAGGCCAATTACACGCCCGGATGAGATTTTAGAAAGATACTCATCATGTGTTTGAGTAAATGCATCGGGGTCAAGTAATCCTTCATCAAACAATCCATTTAACCAACGGAAATATTCGCGATGTTCCGGTAGTAAGAATCTCCAGGTGGTTTCTAATGTATATGGATCTACAAAATATTGTCCATCGTTTGCAATACCTGTGGCTGCTCCGGCAGGATTACCAAGTGTAATAAACCAACGCCAACCGTCGCCTGTAGTCAAAGTAAGTCCAATTGTAGGCTGTCCGTTAATTGTTGGGTTTAATGCCTTGTATTGACGGATAACATCAGAAAACTGCTCAAGAGTGCGCACTTCCGGATATCCTAATGCTTCAAGAGCTGAAAGCTGTAGCCTAAAAGCGTTTTCCGGATCCAATGGTGCCCGTCTAACAAAGTTTTGACCAAGGAAGAATATGCGCCCTTGCTCGTCAAAATGAGCGTCAAAAGAATCGCCGTACAATGCTCTTATATTTGGGCCGTATTGTTCAATCAACGGTGCCATGTCAATAAATGCGCCTGCTTCCAAAAATCTTTGGACATTGGAACGAGAAAAAACAAAATCCGGGAAGCTTTGGTCTGCAATCATCAATGTAATCTGCTGAGATACATCACCTACGCCAAAGTTAGTTTGTATAGTTACACCTGTATCTGCTGTCACCTGTCGGGATACTTGCCCTTGAAAATTTTCCTCTGTAATTATTGAGCGTATGTCCTCTTCATAAATTGTAAATGTGATGGGGGAAAAGTCTGTTTGCCCGGTTCCTCCACCAAACGCTAGGCCGGTAGGGCCGTTTACTCCACTCAAGTTATAACCCCATGCGCTTGTGCCATGTGCGACATTGCCGCCACCATCAGTAGTTTGTGCAACATTGCCGCTGTCGGTAGTTACCTCGCCATTATCACTTCCACAAGCATTTAACAATCCAAATGAAAGTAGGCCGGCCACTAGCAAAAGTGTTGTTTTTTTCTTCATTTTTAATATTCCTCCTCTTTGAGATTTTTTTATTCTTTAACCGCACCCAGTGTCATACCGGATACGAAAAACCGTTGTACAAAAGGATACGCCAGAAGCATTGGCAACATAGTGACGACTGTAGCCGCCATACGTAAGGATAGTGGGGATACATTGTGCGCCATCTGTATATTTCCTGCATCTCCCAATTGCCCGCCTGTTGCTGCCCCCTCAAGGATTTTCATTAATTCAAATTGCAAAGTTGTAATGCTTTCGTTAAATGGTGCAAATAAATAGGTATCAAACCAAGAATTCCATTGAAATACAGCAATAAACAGTGCTACTGTCATCAATACAGGTAAACAAAGTGGCAAGATAATTTTAAAGAATATTGTAAGATCATTGGCACCATCTATAAAAGCGGATTCTTGAAGGCTGTATGGCAAAGAGTCAATAAAACTGCGGATAATAATTAGGTTCCACGCGCTAATAAGTGTTGGGATAATGTACACCCAAAAAGTGTTGTTAAGCCCAAACATACGTATAACCATAAAGTGTGGAATCAAGCCGCCACTTACATACATAGTCAATATAAACATGGTGGTAATAGCTTTGCGAAACATAAAGTCTTGGCGGCTAATTACATAAGCCAACATAGATGTACAAAATAGCCCCAACGCTGTGCCAATTATTGTTCTGGCAAGACTTATGTATAACCCGGTCCACATGGCAGGGAATCGTGCAAGTTGCGTGTAGTTTTCCAGTGTAAATACTCGCGGAAATATACCAACTCCCCCACGGGCTGTGTCTGCCGAATCATTAAAAGATATTGCCAGCACATTTAAGAAAGGGAATAGAGTAATAAATAGCACCCACAACATAATCAAAAAGAGTATGATATGAAAAATTTTGTCTCGGGAATCTAATCTTTTAAATGACTTTTGTGTCATATTACACCTCCGCGGCCTGTTTTTCTGGCTATGCCATTGGCGGCAAGTAACAGCATTATGGATACTACAGAACGGAAAATACCTATTGCCGTACCATAGGAGAATCGCCCGGTGCCTATGCCGAATCTTAAAATATATACATCCAGCACCTCAGCCCATTCACGTATTGCCGGATTGCCAAGAAGCATTTGTCGCTCAAAGCCGACATTCATTAACCAACCAATGTTCATAATCAAAATTACGATAATGACATTTGAAATACCGGGAAGAGTAACGTGCCACATTTTTTTGAAACGCCCGGCTCCGTCTGCTTCGGCCGCTTCATACAACTGCAAGTCTATCCCCGAAATAGCCGCAAGAAAAATAATTGCATTCCAACCTGTAGATTTCCAAATTTCAGATCCGGTGATGATACCCCAAAACATTTCTCCCGTGCTCAAAAACGCTATAGGTCTGTCAATAAGACCAACAGCAATAAGTACACTGTTAAGTGGGCCTGTCGTTGCCAGCATAAAGGTAATCATACCTGCCGCTACAACCCATGAAATAAAATGTGGCATATACGAGACTGTTTGAACAAACCGCTTAAACAATCCAACACGCATTTCGTTTATAAGAAGGGCGAATATAATAGGGACAACAAATCCGATAGTAATCCCTAAAAAACTCATACCCAGCGTATTGCGCAAAGCTGTATAAAACCGTTCGTCTGCAAATAATTCTCGAAAGTTTGCCAAGCCAATCCATTCTGCTTCCCAAAAGCTCCTTAATGTTACTCTGCCCATAAGTCGGAAATTTTGGAATGCCATTATCCAGCCAAACAACGGCAGGTACATAAAGGCAAAGCACCATGCTGCAAAAGGAATGGACATAAGTAGTAAGTAACGCTGTTGATAAATGCGTTTGCCACGCTTTCCTTGAAAAAAGCGTAATGACTCTAATTTGAAAGATTCCATTGTTACCCCCGTCTCACTTGTAAAATCCTGTTAATTAATCAAGTGTATTAAGTAATAGAATCAGGTTATCACAGGAATAAAATGTTGTAAATGGTGAAAATGCACAATATTATACAAATATTTAGTTGATAATTTGTTTGTTTTAACTGATTTAGTTCATCTGATTCATAATCATTGACATAGTAGTTTGCACGCGCTATATTTACTATACTATCCTTAGTTAGGAGAATTGATTAATGGACAGCGGCAACTCTTTTCTTACAGTGCGGGAAAACTACCAAAAAGCCTTTGAACTGCTAACAAGTCGCCAAGAAATTTCAAGAGTTGAAATTTCAAAGGAACTTGGTGTCAGTTTACAAACGGCAATGAAAATAATGCAGTATTTTACGGATCATGGCTTAGCAGAATGCGTTGGCGAAGGCATTGGAAATTTAGGACGCAAGCCACAACTATATGCATTTAAGCCGGATTCTGCATATATTCTTGCGGCGGTTCATGAAGGAAATATCGTCCGCGTTGGGGTGTTGGATGCCGCCTGTCGGGTGTTGTCGGAAGAAACAGAAGAAATTCATGGTGGGCTTCATGATTGGCTTGTAGAACAACCTTGCGGAATGGCCGAGCGTCTCTTAAACGGCTTAGCAGAACAAGGGCGTACAGCAAGAAGGCGTATAGGCATAGGGCTGTGCCTTCCCGGTGTTGTTGATGATGTGCGTAACGAGATATCTTTTGCGCCAAGTTTTGCTCTCAATACTTCATATTATGTAGGTGACTTGATTAAGGAAACCGAAGAGCGTCTTGGAATCCCGGCCTACATAGAAAACGATGTAAATTCTGCTGTATATGGGGAGTTTAGATGCACCGGTTCTGCTAATTTAGCTTTTATTTCTTTGGGTACAGGAATGGGCATGGGTCTTGTGCTTGATGGCAAACTTAGGCGCGGCCCGGCATTTTCCGCAGGAGAGATTGCGTTTATGCCAATTGCAGATGAACTTGCACCCGGCCACTGGCGCGGTGCTGAAGAATTGGTAGGGCTTGAAGCCCTGCGGCGGCGGTTTGGTTTTGATAGGCATTTTGGCGTGTCAGGCATGAAAGAAGAAACGCGAGAAGCCATGACGGGAATGATTTCAAATGTGTTAGCACATATAATCTCCACGTCGGCAGCGTTGGTGAATATTACGGAATTTGTTTTAGGTGGGTTGACGGTAGAAATATTGGGCGATACATTGATTGAAGAGACGCGGCGCAAAGTGAATCAATTTTCGCCTTTTAATGCAATTGTGCGTGGGCAAAGTGTCCCGTCTCCTGCACTTATTGGGGCGGCTAAAAAGGTACTGGATATGCAGATTGGGGCACTTATGGCTCTTGATAGCAAAGTTGATACTTTGGAAAGTTAAAAAGTTAAATTGATATAGTTAACTTGGTTGAGTAATGATATAGCAATATAAGGGAGGGTGGTATATATGCCAAATCGGAAAGCTGTAATTATTGGTGCAGGCAGCACTTATACTCCGGAATTAATTGAAGGCTTCATCACTAAAAAAGATAGTTTAGGCGTTGATGATATTTCTCTTATGGACATTGACGAGCAACGACTGGATTGTGTTGGCAATTTTGCAAAACGTCAGCTTGAGGCGGGAGGATTTCCCGGTTCCGTTTCAATGACAACAGATTTGAACCGTGCGCTGGATGGTGCGTCTTTTGTATTTGGGCAAGTACGTGTTGGAAAAATGCCTTCGCGTATTTTAGATGAAAAAATTCCTCTTAAATACGGATGCCTGGGTCAAGAGACTACCGGCGCAGGCGGTTTTATGAAAGCACTGCGTACAGTACCAGTAATGATGGATATTGCAGAGCGAATGAAGCAGTTCTCGGCAGAAAATGCATGGCTGATTAATTTCTCCAACCCATCCGGTATTATCGCTGAGGCGATTTCAAATAATACAGACGTTAACATAGTTGGCCTTTGCAATTGTGCAGTTAACATGATTAAGGAAGTTGCGGACACAATCGGAACAACAGCCTTTGACTATGAATATGTAGGGTTAAATCATCTTAGCTGGATTACATCTGTTGTAAAACATGGCGAGAAAGATAATCTTGTTACCGCTTTATCCGGCAAAGCAGGTGCTTCCATGAAAAACGTGCCGGAAATTGAATACGATCCGGCATTGCTTAGAGCAATCCCATATATCCCATCATCATATTTGAGCTATTTTTATATGCGTGATCAACAGCTTCAAAAATGTCTGGACGAAGAAAAGACCAGAGGGGAAATTTGCTTAGAGCTGGAAGAACAGTTATTGCTTCAATATTCTGATGTAAATTTATCTGTAAAACCAAAAGAGTTAGAAGAGCGCGGAGGAGCATTATATTCCACAGCGGCGGTATCCGTAGCGGATTCTATAGTTAACGATAAGAAGGAATTACACGTTGTTGCCGCTCAAAACAACGGAGCTGTACCCTTTATGGATAATGATGATGTTGTGGAGATTTTATGCGAATTGGGCGCAAATGGCATTAAACCCCAAGCAGTATATGAATATAACAATTACATTATTGGCTTGATGAGAGCGGTTAAGGCATATGAAAAAATGACAGTACGCGCTGCTCTTACCGGCGATAGAGACATAGCATTAGCAGCTCTTATGGTACATCCTCTTATTGGTGATTACGCTAAGGCTAAGCCAATGCTTGACGAAATGCTGGAAGCAAACAAAGAATATTTGCCGAGGTTTTTTACATGAATAAAATCATAATGGGTATTGATGGTGGCGGAACAAAAAGCCATCTTGGATTATTTGACTTGAACGGGAAATGCCTTGGTTTCTACGCTCATGGAACCTTAAACCATGAAATGCTTCCCAGAGCCTATGAGCAGTTGGAAGAAGAGTTAAAGCAATTTATATGCGGAGCATTAGACAACTCAGGGGCAAATATCAATGATATTGCCTGTGCAGTTATCGGCCTTGCAGGAGTTGACACACAAGAACAACACCAAATAATTTCTGCCATACTAAAACGGATTGGGCTAGAGCATTTTGTACTATGCAATGACGGATATCTGGGAGTTTCCGCCGGTTGTCCAAACGGTGTGGGCATATGCGCCATAAACGGGACAGGTTCTGTACTTACAGCAATAGATACCGGGGGAAAGACATATCAAATAGGTGGAATTGGTGGTGTTACTGATGACCGCGGCGGCAGTAGCTGGTACGCTACGCAGGTATTGGGTGTCGTTTATAGCGAACTGTTCAAATCTGCCTCTCCAACAGTAATAAGCAAAATGCTGTTTTCTAAGCTTAACATCAACCACCGTGATTTATATATTGAGGCGGTAACAACGGGCATGGAAACCAATATCATCAACTATTCCGACTTAAATCGGCTTGTATTTGCGGCTGCCAATGAAGGGGATTCCGTTGCCAACCGCATATTAAAAGAATCAGCAGAGCATTATGCAAGATGCATTGAGTTTTTAGCAAACAACCTTGACTTTCCGGTAGACAAGCCGCTGTATGTTACGTTGGCCGGTTCTGTATTTATCAAGGAAAAAATTAAAATTCTGCCTACGTTAATTAAGGAACGTGTACGCGCTTTATTAAGTGAACGTCATGTAGAATTTTTAAGCTTGGAAGCTCCTCCCGTTATTGGAGCAGTTATGTGGGCGTTTCGCGAAATTGATGTTTCGGTAGATGTTAATCAAATACAAGCCGCATTTGCTAAACACCTATAAATGCGCAAAACATCTGCATTTTTAGGTGCAGATATTGCGTTCAACCGGTCTCATTTTGTTACCGGTTGGATCAAATGCAATGCAAGTTCTTGCACTAAAAAGGGGCTTTCACGCGATAGTGAAAGCCCCTTTTTGTTGATCCGGTATGCCGTGTTCGTAATGTGGATGTTGCTTTTATGGTTCATATGAAACTATAGCACCTCCACTTCGCACTAACGTGTTTCGTGTCGATGAAGGGGGCGCAATTTCCGCTTGCATCAACACGTAAACGTATTAATGTCAATCGGAATTGCTATACTCAAGATGAAAGGTGCGTTTTTGCGCAGTCTGAAACAGGAATTGATTGGAATTTTTTAAATTAAAGCATGTAATAAAGTCATTGTCCGTTTGATGAAATCAATCCATGATAAACATTGTTTTTTACAAAAACTTCTTTTGGTTCTAGTGATTGCATATATGTTTCAATATCTAAAAATTTCTTAGCAACTTCACCTTCAGAAGAAATAAACGACTGCAACCCCCTAAACTGACCTTTATTATTTGTAATGAAAACATCAACATTAGATTTGAATTTTTCATAAGCTTGTTCGTATGGTGCTGTTATTGATATTACATTTAACTTTAATTCGTTTATGACAGAAATAATCTCTTTGTTTTCATCGCAATTTAATAAACAAAAACGTGTTTTTTGGCTAAACAGTTTAAATAAATCCGTCAATTCTGTGTTGTAAACGAATTTTCGATATGAATCATAGTCGGATTGATATTTTTTATAAAAATTTTCTTTGTAAAAGTTGTTCTTTTGCTCAAGATAAAAAATATATTCAGTACTTGAATGTTCCTTAATAAAACTAAGTATTTGTTTTGCTGAGTAAGAAGGATAAAATGTGAAAGTTTTATTGTTTAGCTTTAGTTTTTCTACAAAGTGGAATAGCGCGTAAAAAACACTTCTAACCGGCATTCCATATTCATAAGATAAGCACATTTTGTTGGATTTTATTAATTCAAGTAGATTTATCATACCATTAATATCTTCATCGTTATCATTTACGCCGGGGATGATAACATATTTTAAATCAATATCTCCATATTTTCGGTATTCTAATAAATTATTAACAACTTTTTCATACATATCAAGACCT
>WQVX01000137.1 GCA_009785615.1 Defluviitaleaceae bacterium
CGCCCCCTTCACCGACACGAAGCACGTTAGTGCGAAGTGGAGGTGCTTTACCTTTTGGTAAATGTTGTTGTCGCTTCCTTGGAATGCAAAAACCGCCATAGTTGCGCTTGATCTTCTTCGCTTGCATAGCCAATACCTATACGTGGAGTAGCAATATATGGCAATGCTGAGCCGTCCTCCAGCCAAAGCACATCAGAGGTTGTGAAATTCTCTCTATTCAAATCACGCCCAATTTGTAATGCTTTGGTTAGTCGCCCCGGCCCGCTTATGCCCTCCACTCCACGAATCAGTACAGCTTCAGGCTCATTAACATCTGCTGCTACTACATTCAGCATATTGTGAATTCCATAACATAAATAAACGTAAGCAATGCCACCGGGTTCATACATTACGGATGTACGTGGCGTTTTACCCTTATGAGAATGGCAGGCCGTGTCACTTTCTCCGCAGTATGCCTCTGTTTCTGTTATTGGATAACGCAAAATGTCCTCGCCAATTTTACGGCAAAGTATTTTACCAATCAAAAATGGTGCAAGGCTTAGTGCAGATTGTTTATAACATTCAGGAGATAGCCGCATATTCATGTTTATTCCGGGCTGCGTAGATTCGCCAACCTTTCCTCCAGCACAGTCCATAATTCCTCTCTCCCTGCCCGTGAAAGGCTTGAAAAGGGCATAATCTGCTCTTTTGCACCTAATCCGCGCCTAACCATAGCTGTATGCTTTTGCAATTGGCTACGCTTTAGTTTATCGCTTTTAGTGGCTACTAAAAGTGTGGGTAAATTATAATGACAGCACCAATCATACAACATCTTATCATTTTTGGTAGGCTCATGGCGTATATCTAAAAGTAGTACAATAGCAAGCATTTGTGGTCTGTTTTTAAGATACCCTTCTACCATAGCCCCCCATTTTTCTGATTCTGAACGTGATATCTTAGCATACCCATATCCAGGCAGATCTACAAAATACCAGTCTTTTTCTACTTCAAAAAAATTTATTGTCCGCGTTTTACCCGGATTTTGACTGGTACGCACAAGCGATTTTCTATTGACCATAGTATTGATCATAGATGATTTACCCACGTTGGAACGGCCTACAAAGGCAACCTCCGCTCTATCGCTTGTTGGGAATTGGTCGGGCCTTACAGCCGTAACTCCCAACTCTGCATGGACAATGTCTCTCATAAATCGCTCCGGCAAATGTTAACAATTACTTTTACGGCAGCTTCCATGGATTGTATTGGAATATATTCATATGGTCCATGGGCATTGTGCCCTCCTTGAAAAATGTTAGGGCATGGGAGTCCCATGAAAGATAAGCGCGCACCATCGGTACCACCTCTTATAGGTGTTATGATAGGTGTAACCCCCGCAGATTCCATTGCTTTTTTAGCACGATCCATAACATACATATGATCCTTTAATATTTCATGCATGTTGCGATATTGATCTTGTATATCTATTTTTACAGTACCTTGTCCATATTTTTGATTAATAGAATCGGCAACACTTAAAACAAATTTTTTACGCTCTTCAAACTTGTTTGCATCATGATCCCGCAGAATATAGGCAAGTTTTCCGCTGCCAACCTCTCCAACCATAGCTGTTAGGTGATAAAAACCTTCGTACTCTTCTGTATGAGAAGGAGTTTCATTTGCAGGAAAGGCAGCGATTATTTCTCCTGCTACTTGGGAAGCATTTATCATAACACCCTTAGCAGTACCCGGATGCACACTTTTACCTCTTATAGTAAATGTAGCTTGTGCCCCATTAAAGTTTTCACATTCCAGCTCGCCAATTTCGCCACCATCTATAGTATAGGCAAAATCTGCACCAAAACCGGCAACATCAAAGTAATCTACTCCACAGCCTATTTCTTCGTCGGGAGTAAAAGCAATGCGGATGGTTCCGTGAGGGATCGTGTCATTATTGTCTATTAAATACTTCATCGCTGTAAGTATTTCGGCAATACCCGCCTTGTCATCAGCACCCAGCAAAGTTGTACCGTCAGTAACAATTAAGTCTTGTCCTATATAATTGTTGAGATGTGCAAATTCTTTTGGAGACAAAACTACTTGGTCATTCAATTTAATATCTTTGCCATCGTAATCCTTAACCACACGAGCGTTAACCGATTCTCCGGATGCATCCGGGGATGTATCCATGTGTGCCAAAAGTCCAATAATAGGAATATTTGTATCGGTTTCTACATTGGAAGGTAGCGTTGCAGTTAAATATCCGTGTTTATCCACTTCTACTTGAGACAAGCCTATTGCCTTGCATTGTTCTGCCAAAACAGCGGCAAATTTTAACTGGCTGTGCGTAGATGGGTACGTATCGGAACATCCATCTGCTTGAGTATCATATGTTATCAAATTTAAAAAGCACTCAGACACACTCATCATTATTTTAGTCCTCCAATATCGTACCCAAAGCAACTTCCATCATACGTGTGAAAGCTGTACGACGCTCATCAGCACCCATAACTTGCTTTGTAAAAATAGTATCAGATATAGAGCAAATACATGCTGCGGACTTTCCTGCACGGGCGGCTGTCATGTACAAAGCAGCGGCTTCCATCTCTACTGCCAAAACGCCCATTTTTAACCATTTTTCAAAATCAGTAAATTCTTCTACGTAAAAAACATCTGAAGATAAAACATTACCAACTGTTATTGGAATATTAAGTTTATCTGCGGATTTTTGCAATTTTTGAAGCAGTCCATAATCAGCAATAGGTGCAAATGTACCGGGTAACTTGTAGTTGGCAGCAAAATTTGTATCTGAACATGCACCCATTCCTACAATAACATCTCCAAGGTTTAAATCTTTGCGGATACCTCCGGCGGTACCTACCCGAATTATATTGTCCACGTCATAAAAATTAAATAATTCGTAAGAATAGATGCCCATGGATGGCATTCCCATTCCACTACCCATTACAGATATGGGCTTGCCTTTATAAGTACCGGTATAGCCTAGCATGTTACGGATGTTGTTAAATTCTACAGGATTTTCCAAATAAGTTTCTGCAATAAATTTTGCCCTAAGGGGGTCACCGGGCATAAGAACGGTTTTTGCAATTTCTTCTGCTTTAGCAGTAATGTGTGGAGTTGGGATAGACATTTGTAATTCCTCCTAAATTTTTCCCTATGATTTTTTTATGGTATAATAGCCAGTGAATATTGTCAAATAAAACCTAAGATATTTTTAGTAATAACAGTTGACTACGTCGAATTCACGTTACATTATGAGGTGATAGTGATTGAATTTTTCAGAAAAAATTAAACCTATAGAATTGGAACAAGAACAGGAAATATATGAACGTCTAAAGCTTATATTTGACGCTACTCCTCTTGCTATTGAATATTGGGATAAAAACCATAACCCTATAGACTGTAACCAAACTGCTCTTGATCTTTATGGATTTTCCACCAAAAAGGAATATATAGAAAATTTGATTGAAGCTACAACCTTTATCCATTCGGATGGAACATCTTCGTGGGATATATGGAAAAAACATCTTGAAGAAATTTTTCACATAGGCTTTAGCAGCTTTGAATATGTGGAGCAAAATGTTAACGGCGATATTGCTTTTGCAAAAGTTGATGGCATACGAATGCAATATAACGATGATTTTGTAGTAATTACTTACTCCATTGATATTACTCAACTTAAAGAAAAAGAATTAGCTATAGCACAAGCACAAACGGCACTTAAATACCGCGAAAAACTTCTTCATACTGTAAACCGTGCAGCAGAAGTTTTACTCACAGCTAATGAAGAAGATACCATGGCCGCGCTTTTAGAAGGAATGGAGATTGTAGGTAATTGTTTGGATGTAGACCGCGTTCAAATTTGGATTAACGAAGTAATTGATGAAGAGCTGTATTTTGTCATGAAATATGAATGGTTAAGTGAAATTGGTAAGCAAAAAATTGAAGTTCCCATTGGCCTAAAAGCTGCATATAGCAGTAGGCCGGGATGGCTTGAAATGTTTTTGCGAGGAGATTATATAAATGGGCCAATCTCACAACTTACTCCGGAAGATGCCGCTTTCTTAGGTCATTATGAAATGATATCCATTCTGATACTTCCATTATTTTTGAATAAGGAATTTATTGGCTTTTTTAGCATAGATGATTGTGAATGGGAACGTACGTTTACAGATGACGAAATGGATATGTTTGCTTCAGCAGGCATGATGTTTACCAGTGTTTTTAACAGAACAGTACAAAACGAAAAAATTGCCGAAACTAACAAGCAGCTTGAGGGAGCACTCAAGCAAGTACTTATGGCAGAAATGGCAGAGGAGAGCAATAAGGCAAAAAGTAGGTTTTTAGCACGAATGAGCCACGAGATACGTACACCTATTACAGCGGTTTTAGGTATTTCAGAAATTCAATTACAAAACCCAAGCTTACCTGTTCAAATAGAAGAATCTTTTGCTAAAATTCATAATTCGGCCAGCTTACTTTTAGGGATTATAAATGACATATTGGATCTTTCTAAAATTGAAGCCGGAAAAATGGAATTACATCAAGAGGAATATGATGTAGCAAGCATGATTAGTGATGTTACACATCTTAACCTTATGTATTTAAGCAATAAAGACGTAAAATTCCATTTGCATGTAGATGAAAACTTACCTTCTTATTTAACCGGAGATGTAATTCGTATAGAGCAAATTGTAAATAATTTATTATCAAATGCCTTCAAATATACAGAAACCGGTACAATAGAGTTGTCTTTACGCTGTCATAAAGATGAAGCAAAAGAGGATTATTTAACAATGGTAATCTCCATTTGCGATACAGGGTTTGGAATGAACGAAAAACAGCTAAATGCCTTATATGATGATTATGCACGTTTTCATGAACAAAAAAATCATATTATTGGTGGCACAGGCTTAGGGATGCCTATTGTATACAATTTAGCTCAATTGATGGATGCAAAAATTGATTTAAAAAGCGAAGTAGGCAAAGGCACAAATGTGGTTGTACATATACCACAAAAAATAGCCGGGTCGGAGTTATTAGGTAAAGAAGCAACACTTCGTTTGCAACAATTTGAAGAAAGTATAGGTACTTATGCAGAAAGATTCAAATTTGCACCAACATCAATGCCTTACGGAAATGTGCTTGTTGTTGATGATGTTGAGACTAACCTGTATGTAGCACAAGGTTTGCTTAAATTTTATGATCTTAATATCGAAGTTTGTGATAGTGGATATGAGGCTATAAATAAAATTAAGCAAGGCAAAGTATATGACATTGTATTTATGGATCACATGATGCCGGGCTTAAATGGCACTGAAACCATGCAGGCTTTGCGAGATATAGGATATGAAAAACCAATAATAGTTCTTACAGCCAATGCCTTAATTGGCCAGGCAGAAGAATTCATAAAAAGCGGATTTGATGGCTTTATTTCAAAACCTATTCAGACTAAACATTTAAATGCCGCTTTAAACAAATATATAAGAAGAGATTCTCAACCGTTAGAAGTTTCTTCTTCCAATATTCAAAAAAATATCAACAGTTATCTAAATGGAGATGATTTAAAAACAAAACTATGTTCTGACTTTGCAAAGAGTCAGAAGAATGTAATCTCGGATATACGGCAAGCTTTAAATACAGGAGATACAAAAGCTGCTCATCTTTTAGCACATACCCTTAAAGGAGTAGCCGGTTTAATTAATGAAAATGCATTGGTTCAGGCCGCTGAAAAGATGGAGCATTTGCTGGATGTTGGAGGTAAGCCAATGTCGCAACTAGAAATTTTAGAACATGAATTAACTCATGTTTTTAAAAACATTGAGGTACCGGAATCCACTATATGTAATAGTACAAAGGTTTTAGACAGGGATAAAGCTTTAATGCTGTTTGATCTGCTTAATCCTTTATTAAAATCCCATAGTGCCGAATGCATAAATTATTTGGAACAACTTAAAACAATTCCGGAAACTGCTGTATTAGTCAGGCAAATTGAGAGATTTGACTTTGCAGATGCTCTAAAAACTTTAGATGCTCTAAAGGCTATTTTTGGTGAATAGAACCTCCGGGGTTGCTTTTTTTCTGATTATGACATACTTTGGAGCTTTTAGACAGACTCTTAGTGTTTGATTTATGCGTTGCTTCGATGGTTTCATAATTTTAATACATGACCTGCTTCCGTTATTTCATAGAGTTAACAAGTTAAAACAAGTTGGAATATAATAGTCATAAATAGTACTAGTGGGAAAAGAGTGGAGGTCTAATCATGGCAGAATACCCTCGCCTTAATCGGTCACCGTTTTTTAATACTTTTACTAACCGTCGGGCAAGTAATACTAATCAAAACAGGCAACACACATTACAGCACAACCCTCATAGAGATGTAGCAGAAGAACCCGGGCATTTGCAGCATTATGCTTTGCTGCGCAGCCTTGCTGCACATCCTCAACGTCCCGGGCAGCAAAATATGGCTTCTCAGCAACAAAAGCCACTTTATCAACATTCTTCTGTTCCACACACCATAATGCCACAAGAGGCACAACCTATTAATCTTCCAACAGCACAAAATCCCCAAGAGGAACTTAATCCACAACAAATTGCAGAGCGTATTCAACAACTTAACCGTGACCTGCCGGACGGTGTTTGGTTTGAACCATTGGATGTTGATGCAAAAACAGCTTTGCAAAATATGAATAAAGATAATTCAATACAACAAAATACACCCAATAAGCCAATTGTTCCAAGCAGTCGTGGATTGCCGGATGGCGTTAGATACGAGCCTATTGATGAAGAAGCCATGGTAGCATTAAAAAAATTAGGCAAAGATATTCCTACAAATAGCAATGTGCCTACAATGGCACCAACTCCGGTTTCTCCTCAATTAGAGACTAAAGAAGAAGCTAAAGTAGAGGCTAAAGCTCCCCTCTCTACTCCTTCACCGGAGAGTATTCACTTGCTGGAGCAATTGATCCAAGACGAACGCAACGCCTCCATATACTATCAATACCTATCCGGTATTGCCCCAACAGGAGAAATTCAAGAGAATCTTCAAAACATATCTAAAGAATGCAATAAGTGGAGCGATCATCATCATCAAATTTTGCAAAAAATACATGGCCGATCTTATGATCCAAAGGATGCCCCGATTAATACTACAATAGGATTTAGTCCGGGAGTAGAAGTAGCAATTATAGAAGAAAGAAAAATATTGGAAGCCATGGCAGGGCTTATGGATCTACTGGAAGATACTGTAGACAGTTATTCTCTCCAAAAGTTGATAAACAGACGGATGATCCGCTTAAATTGGTTACAGTGGGCCATGTTAAGTTTAAAGTCATAAATGTCCGCTGTTACATAGCACTATATTCATCAAGCTTATGTTATTTAACCTTTGATGAATGTGGTGCTATGGCAGTAGATAAATTTTTTATAATTCCACCTGTTATCAGACCTAAAATAAGAGTAATTCCCATCGCTGCCCTAAAAAAATTATCCTGAATAATCCTAAATTCTTCAGGAATAAGTTCATACCGTCTATTAAATACAGAAACATTAAAGCCGGAATTTGCAATCCCCGCAAACAAATAAGCTAATGGTAAAAATAATATATGATGTTTCGTTTGTTGCTAACGATTCGACTCTGATATTAATGTTTTTATTATTGGGGATTAACATATTTTGCAGAATTTTAGAGCATTTACGAGAAGGGGCGGACCGGCGTTTTGGAAAAGGCAAACAATAATATTATCACTATCAACAACTTAAACGCTTATTATAAAAATGTTCAAGTTTTAAAAAATATCACCTGCGAGATACCGCGAAACAGCATAACCGTTATCATCGGGCAGTCAGGTTGTGGAAAATCAACCTTCCTAAAAAGCATAAATAGGCTTGTTGAAGAAGAGGAAGGGCGGCTTTCCGGCGAGATCCGTATAGACGAAGCAGATGTAATGAATACTCCCAAAGAATTATTAAGAAAGCAGGTGGGTCTAGTTTTTCAAACTCCTGTGATCTTTCCTTTTAGTGTAAAAAAAAATATGCTATATCCCCTAGAGTATCATTATAAATTGAATGAAAAAGAGAAAACCGAAAAAATTATCAATTACTTAAAGCTTGTAGGACTTTACGATGAAATTAAGGGAAATTTGAATATACATGCCCCAAAACTTTCCGGTGGGCAAAAGCAACGGCTTTCCATAGCTCGCTGCCTATGCATAGAGCCTGACATATTAATGTTGGATGAGCCTTGTTCTGCATTGGATATAGGAAACACTATACTAATAGAAAATTTATTAAGGGATTTGAAACAAACTTTCACTATTATTTTAGTTACTCATAATCTGTCACAGGCAAAACGAATTGCAGAACATGTGCTTTTCATGAATAACGGAATGTTAATTGAAACAGGGGATAATTTGATGTTTTTAAATCCACTCAAAAAATTAACAAAAGAATATATCGAATATATGAATTATTAAGAAGCCGTATTGAACCCATTGAAACACTGTCTTATCGGTCAATCCGGTATCTCAAGAGTTGAATACAGCTTCTAATTTGGCGTTAATTCGTTTGATTTTGAAAAGATTTTAAACAGTCTCTTAACCTGTAGTCATAAATACGTTCATGCACATCCCAACGAAAAAGCGGCGTAATGCTGTTGCTGTGCTGTTTTTTAGTGACAGGAGCATATAAAACATCAAATCCTCAAATTTTAATTTTCGATTGCGCGTA
>WQVX01000138.1 GCA_009785615.1 Defluviitaleaceae bacterium
ATTTTTCGCCGGTTCAAGGAAGCGACGACGACATTTACCCAAAGGTAAATTAGGAGGAGATGACGAAGAAGGGCGGAAATATCGACCGCAAAAATGGTGAAAAGGAGATTTTGAACAGGCTCTAACATTAAAAATATATTTTCACGAAAATAAATGCCCGAGATTTATCTATCGGGCAAAGAGGGTTAAGCACAAACAGGCTTTAAGAATTATGTTTATTTACTTCCTTAATACATCTATTTAATGCTTCTGTTTGCTTATTTAAATCTGCCCTCTTTAAATTATAGACAGATCGATTAATTTTTTGGCTTGTTAAATCCACAACAAGCTTTGCTCCTTCTGATGCAATTTCAAGCTGCCATGCCTGGCAGTATCTATGCGCAGCATCTTTGCCCTTTTTTGCTTCCTTATTAAATTCAGAAATTGAACGTGTCAAACATATTCCCCCAATAAAAATTACATTATTGTTGATGCAGAATATAATTTCCTAACCGGAAACAGAATCAGGCATCCGCTGTTAATAGCATCATACCACGAGAAAAGCCTATGTACAAGGCATTTCCAAGTAGTGGTGTGTTTTTAGTGCTTTTTTTATTTAGAAAGGCCATAATTAACGAATTTAAACCCATTTTCATGCAAATCTGAGTTTATTAATATATTACTATAGCTCAAAATATGTGCATTCTATTTACTCTATTTTAACCATTAGTTTAACTGCCGGCAATAAGCACTTTGAATTTTTTAATTAAACTTGTTATAATCCCATAAGGTGATAGTATGGAATTTAAAGGAAAAAAAGTATTAGTATGTGGGCTTGCCAGAAGCGGACAGTCTGCGGCGCGGTTGTTAGCACAACTGGGAGCCAAAGTAGTAGCACAAGATTTGAAAGAAGAAGTTGCCTGGAATTTTACAACTCCGGAAGAAATGGGAATTGAATTGCTGCTAGGTAAAAACCCGGATGATATTGTAGAATCCTTTGATTTAGTAGTAATAAGCCCGGGGATCCCATTTGATCTTCCGTTTTTAGAAAAAGCACGTTTAAAAAACATACCTGTATGGGGGGAGGTTGAGCTTGCCTACAGGCGTTGCCCGTGCCCAATTATTGCTATTACAGGCACAAACGGAAAAACTACTGTTACTACCTTGGTAGGAGAAATTTTACAAAGGCATAATCATCAAACAGTAGTAGTGGGCAATATAGGGATACCTTTTACAGAGCACGTAGAGTTTCTTGAGCCTGATAACTGTGTAGTGGCAGAAATAAGCAGCTTTCAGTTGGAAACTACTTACGAATTTGCGCCTAAAATCAGTGCTGTGCTAAATATAACGCCGGATCATTTAGACCGACATAAAACAATGGCAATTTATCAAGCAACCAAGGAAAGAATTTTTGCTAATCAATCTCCGGATGATTTTGTTATCTTAGGCTATGATAACGCCGCTTGCCGCGGAATGACTCCCCCCAGTAACAAAATTTATTTTAGTACAAAAGAGAAGCTTGATACCGGCGTGTTTCTTGACAATGGCATGATAAGGGCAAAGTTATTTGACAAGGATCTTTCCATTGTGGAAATAAACCAATGTAGAATTTTACCTGAAAATGCCTTAGCTGCAACAGCAATATGCCTATGTGCCGGGGTTCCGCCTATATCAATTGCAGAAAGCTTGGTTGGTTTTAAAGGAGTTTCTCACCGTATAGAGTACGTAACAACAATAAATGGCGTAGAATTTTTCAACGACTCCAAGGCTACTAATACAGACTCTGCCATTAAAGGGTTAGAAGCTATGCAACGCCCGGTTATACTTATTGGTGGCGGATATGATAAAAAGTCCACTTTTGGAGATTGGGTAAGATATTTTAATGACAAGGTAAAGCACTTAATTGTTCTTGGAGAAGTCTCAGATCAAATTGTAGAAACCTGCCGTGCTTATGGTTTTAATCAATATGATCAGGTTAACTCTTTGCGTGATGCTGTTCAGTTAGCGTATGCCAAGGCAAAGCCGGGAGACTGCGTGTTACTGTCCCCGGCTTGTGCCAGTTGGGATATGTTTGATAATTTTGAACAAAGAGGAGATTTATTCAAGCAATTTGTGTTTGAGATTACTCCACCAGCCCATACTTAATTTTAATTCTGTCCAACTTTTCCAGCATAGGACGCGAAATAAGTGCAAGAAATATAACTGTAGCGGCGGCATGTATAAGATCAAAAGGGATGCCATACAAATATGATAAAAGCAACATCTCTATGGTTGGATTTGGTTGGAACATTAATACATTAGCCGGATTCAAGATTCCACCATAGATAATAAATGTTGCAAATCCACCAAATACAGCAAGCGGAAGTGGAGAGCGTCTTAGCAGCCCTTTGTGAAACAAAATCCCTGCAAGAAATCCAATAAGGCCAAATGCAAACATTTGCCACGGAGTCCAGGGGCCTTGACCAAAAAACATATTGCTTATAAAAGCTGTTTTTGCGCCAACAAGAAATCCCGCTTCGCCGCCAAATGCAACTCCTGCAATAATCACTATGGCGGCTATCGGCTTAAATTGGGGAACCATAAAAAAAGCTCCACGCCCTGCCACTGCTATTGCGCATAGTACTGCAATGATTACTAGTTCTCTAGCTTTTGGCTTGCGGCTTTCAAAGATTATTGCAAATGGTAGCATGGTTTGCAAAATAATTAGCATTGAAATGAAATAAAATTGGCGGTCATCAAAAAAATATATTCCTGCGTAAATTGTAGCCGGGATTGTTAGTAAAATTATAGCGGTTGCCGCAAGGGTTCGCTTAGATAACTTGCGCCTTTGCATAGGAACTTTCTGCCTCTTCCATGAAGGGGCAGAAGGGGCAGATGTAATTTCATATAATTTTTCTATATCCGGTGCCTTTGGTTTAGGTGGCACTTTTCCTCCCAAAGCTTTGATTATATCAGTTGCTGTTATTGCTTCCGGCAATATATGGCGTGCCATTCGGTTTGCGCCGGTAGTGTAAAAGCTATTGCCTTTAAAAAATTCTCCGGTTGTATTCTCAGTTACAATGTCACCATCAAAAAACAAAGCACAGCGGTCAACATATTCAGCACAAAATTCAATATCATGACTGACCATCATAATAGCAACACCCTCTGTTGCTAACTTGCGTAAAATGGTGGCAAATTCCTGTTTATATTCTGCATCAAGACCTTTTGTAGGCTCGTCCAAAAGCAGAATTTTGGGTTGCAACAAAAGAACTTTAGCCAAAGCTGCCCGTTGTTGCTCACCTCCTGATAAATCATAGGGATGGTTATCCATAAGACCTTCAAGGCAACACAGCTTTATTATAGTGTTTATCCTTCCGGACTTCTCCTCTTTTGATATCGAAAACTCTGATAGCATTTCCAACAAATCTTCATGTAAGGTTTTTGCGATAAACAACGACTGTGGATTTTGAGGTAACATATAGACAGTTGTATCTGTATGGATCTTGCCTCTATAGGGTTTATGTAACCCGGCTATAATTGACAGTGTTGTAGTTTTACCTGTTCCGTTTCCGCCCAAGATAGCTGTAATTTCACCATAATAAACTTTGAAGGATACCCCCTTTACCACATCGGGAAGATTATTTTCGTATCTGAACCATATATCATCAAGCGTTATTGCAGGCAATTGGTTAATATCAGCGATAATATGCGTTTGAGTAGAAGGCTCATTGTTATTAGTGATATGCGCCTGAGTAGAAAGCCATTCTGCGCCTTCTCTAACTGTGATAGGGCAATTATTATTAGTGTCTACACAAGCCATATCTGCACAAGCTGCCCAAACACGCATTGGTGTAGGCAAGGCTAAAAATATTTTGCTAAAGTCAACATCATAAGGTGTGCCTTCTGAGACTATAGCACCTTGATCCATCACACATACTTGAGAAGCCAGTGGAAAAGCTTCCTCAAGCCTATGTTCAGTAAGTATCACGGTTACTCCAAGCTCGCGATTTATTTTGTTTAAAACAGACAAAAAATCACTTGCGGCAATGGGGTCAAGCTGACTGGTAGGTTCATCAAGTATTAGTACAGATGGCTGCATTGCCATAACTGATGCAAGTGCCAATAGCTGTTTTTGCCCGCCGGAAAGTTCTACCACTGATTTGTGAAACCAAGTTTGTATGCCAAAAAAACTGGCCATTTCTGCTACACGCAATCTGATTTCTGAAGTAGACAACCCAAGGCTTTCTAATCCAAAGGCAAGCTCGTGCCATACTTTATCTGTTACAATTTGATTTTCCGGAGATTGCAATACAAATCCAATTTTTGCTGTTGCATCTCGTAAAGATAATTTTTCTAAAGGCGTGCCTTCAAGGTAAATTGAGCCAACCTTTTCACCATGTGGGGAAATGGAAGGCTTTAATAATCTAAGTAAGGTAGTTTTACCACATCCTGACGGCCCGCAAATAAGGACAAATGCCCCTTTGTCTATAGTCAAATTGATATTCTTTAATACAGAATTTTTATGGCTCATCTGATGAGAATGGTACGGATATGAAAATGTCAAATCCTCAATTATATACGATTTCAAAATTAATCAATCAATTCTTATTTTATTTTGGTCTTGCTTTGTTTGCATTTTAGCGATTTTAGGATTTGATTGCAAGAGGCGGATATATAAACCTGTTCAACAATAAAATCAAGTGCTAAAATATCATCAATAATTTAATTTTAGGGAGAAGGTATGTAGTTGTTTCCTTTAATATTTTTTACGCTTGATAGTGAGGCAGATAAAAACAAAATTGTTCAGTTATATGAAAAGTATCATCGTTTAATGTTTTATGTTGCAAGAAAAGTTTTGAGCGACCATGCCTTAGCTGAAGATGCTGTTTCGGAAAGTATAGAAAAAATGATTTATAACATCCATAAAATAGATGATATTTCTTGTTACAAAACTAAAGCATTTATTGTTATCATAGTTAGGAACACTGCGCTAAATATTCTTAAAAAAAAGGGACGTACAGATACACACTTGGATGTTGACTCTGAAGTTATAGCTGATGAATCCTTTTTGGTTTCTGATAAAATAATAAGTATTGAAAGCTATAACAACATAGTATCCATTATAAATTCACTTCCCGATACTTTGAGAGATGTAGCCGTTTTATCTTTGGTTCATGAGCAGAGCCATAGCGAAATTGCAGAAATTTTGGAAATTAGCTACGATACTGTTAAAATGCGATTATCCAGAGCAAAAAAGACTATAAGAACAAAATTAGGCAAAATATAACCAAGAGGGTGATTAAATTGGCAGACAAAATTAATATAAATAGAAGCGAAAAATTATTTGAAGCTATGCTAAAAGTTGCGGCAGAAGAAGCAGTATCTGAAGAAATGGCTTCTTTGCCAAGCCTACAAGAGCTTGAAAATATGCCCACACCTTCTGATAATTTTGATAAGAGAATAAAAAAACTTATAGCCAAAAGTGAAAGGCCGCTAAAAAGAAAACGTGCAATGAAAACGTTTATGAATGTTGCTGCTTCTGTTTGCATCTTATTTACTGTTGGTGCTATAGTTTTTATAAGTGCAAATTCATCCAATCTTTTTTTTCTTGACAATGATGCAGGTGGACAAATTGCACCTATTGCTTTTGATGATTTAAGAATAGGTTTTGATCTTGAATTTTATGATGAAAATATTTTTTTACCGGATGGATTTGAAAATACTAAAATTCAATATTTTGATGATATGACTTCATTTGTTCATGTTAATATTTTTGGAAATCAATTAGTAATTAACCAACATAAAGAAACCACTCTTAGGGCTGTCATTGATAACGATTATAGAGAGTTTTCAACCACCTATATAAGTGGCCGGCAAATATATTTTTTTGAATCCCAAGCAAATGAAGAGCATGTAGTAATATGGGAACAAGACAATACTGTTATCCACGCCTTTTCAAATATTGATATTGAAAATTTACTTTTGATAGTGGAACATTTGATAAGTCGTTAACCTGCTGCTTGTTGCGTGTGTTTCTTGCCTACGATTATTTATTCTGAGTTAACTTGATAGTCATATAATATTATTCAAGATATTTAGATTATTTTTTTATCAAATTTGCTCTATTGATGTACTAGGTATGATGTGTTATTATCAAATTAAATCATTATAACCTAACAGTCTTATTCACTATTCAGCGTGTGAATAGTTTCCTTATTTTAACAACAAAAGACATAATAATACTTAGGGAGGCATTTTCAATGAGAGAAGCTATAAATCAGCTTATAGATGCAGCACTTAACAATGCATCAGATGCAACAGGCCGCAACCTTATGCGGGGATTTCAAGGTATTCATAGGGCGGGCAAGCTCTTGTTCAGAAGAAACGATGCAGACCAACGTCTTGAGAGAAATAACGCTCGTTGTAGCGACAGTGCAAATGTCCCGGATGTCCAGACCATTATGACCAGAGGTTTTATGCACGGACAACGTCTTTCACCACAAAATCATTTGGAAATTGGCGAAACAGGTACAGGCGGTGCCAACGGATGTGGCCCTATTGCAGTTTACAATGCTATATATCAGTTAAACGGTCAGCGTAATGCTCCAAACCCTGCTGAAATTATTTATGCTTTGGAACGTGACGGAGCCTTTAATTTAGGTGGACTGGCAGGAACTAACCCGGAGGCGATGGTTACATACCTGCGCGAAATTGGTAGAAAAGCCGAAATTAGCTATTTGCCAAGTAACCTGGATGCATCAATTTCAGCAGCAGGGGTAACTATATTGTTATATTCCGGCGGTGGTGCTTACATCCACTATGTTATGGTTAGATATGTAGCAGGCGGAAATGCTGCGGGAACACAACGCGGAGAATCCCAATTTTTAATTTATAACAGAGGGTCAAATGATCAAAACCATGTAGCTACATCATCAGTAGACCAATGGGCTGCTACAGGGCTAAACGGAACTCCTTATAGACCTTTGGCACTTATTACAGTTGCTTAGATAAAAATAGAATATCCATTTGTAACAATGGAGTACAACGGTACTTGTGCAGAAATCAAGAGTGTCCAATAAAATTGTTTATGTTGGATTATATCTATAATGGATGCAAAAGAAAAGCCGGGCAAGTAAAGATAATTTCCATTATCTCTACTTACCCGGCTTTTGTTATTTAAAATTGCTACACCAAAAAATGCGACTATCTTACTAACTCAGCATCACTCCATGTTCGTTCTAAATCATAAAAAGCTCGGCTTTCTGCATTAAATATATGAACTAATATATCCCCAAAATCCATTAAAACCCAATCGGAACGTTGTGTGCCTTCAACATGGCGCAAAACAAGCCCTTGCTTATTCATAGCTTCTTCAACACCATCCATCATTGCGTGTACCTGGTTAGGATTGCCGGCATCTGTAATAATAAAATAATCGGCTATGGTAGAAATTTCGCCAATATTTAAAATTACTATGTTCTTACCAAATTTTTGATCTAATGCATGTGCCGCATCTTTGGCGGCTTGTAAAATATCTGTTGACAATGTTACCTCTCCTTTGTAGCAGCTTCCAACTGCTTTATCAAATATTCTAATGCTTCCATTCCCATAGGGTGAATATTGTGCCCTTTTTCTTTGGTGTATTGTATGTCACGCCTTATTGCGGCAATTGTTGCCATTTCTATATTTGAAACTGACATAGCTCTTATTGCCTCCAACCTTGGGTAATTTTCACGATTAGGCTCGGTGTTATCCGCTATTTTAATGATTTGCTCTAACTTGCCCATTCCTGCCCGACCCGTAGTATGATGGCGGATGGCTTCTAAAATTTCCGTATCATCTATACCAAATATGCGCCCGGCAAATTCAGACCCTAACTGCCCATGCATTAGGCCGATGTTTTGATTTTGCACGGTGTCTAAAGTTATGGCAAACTCTTTGCATAATGATCTCTTCTCTTCTTCGCTAAATTCTTTTGCGTAATCGTGCAAAAGGGCAGCAAGATAAGCTTTTTTTAGGTTCACATTATGCAAATAAGCCAAAATCACGGCAGTTTCTATTACTCCCAGTGTATGCCTGTACCGCTTTTCAGATAGCTTATCAGCTACGGCTTGATGAAGGCTCTCGAAATTTAGCATCTCTTCCTGAGTTGCATTTTCCTGAACTGCATTTTCTTGGTACAAATTAAGATCCTTTATATATCGCTTCACCCCCGGATGAACCAGGTATTTGATAGGTTCATTTTTTGTTACTCTATCGCGCAATTCTGTACCTGATATAGCAAGCCCGGGAATTTCCAGCACTTCACCTTGGCAATGCCCTTTCATATCGTAGCCCGGACGAGTAACAGCCACCCAATTACTAAGGCTTGGCAATTGGTCAGAGTCTTTCCATGTTGATATTTGAAGCATTTCGTCTGCTCCTAATATAAAGAAAAGCTCTGCATCTGTCATATCTTTTAAAATGCGCAAAGTGTCCACCGTATAGGTTGGGCCATTTTGGCTTGTACTTCTATCTAATTCCATACGGGATACATAAAAATATGGGTTATCATGTGTTGCCAACATAGTCATTAGATAGCGATGTTCCATATAGGTTATTTTGCCTTTATGAGGGGGAATGCCGGTTGGAATAAACAATACAAAATCCAAATTAAGTTTGCATCTTGCATCTTCTGCCGCTGTTAAATGTCCATAATGAATAGGATTAAAGCTGC
>WQVX01000139.1 GCA_009785615.1 Defluviitaleaceae bacterium
ATATCTTAAAGCTGTAGCTACTCCACTAGGCCACGGAGAAGGGCCGGTTATAGCATAATTTGGGTTAGAACTGCGGCTTTCCGGGCCAGCTAAATTTGGCTGCACGCAAAACCCTTCAAGCTCTAAAGTAACGCCTCTTTCCTGTATTACTACAATATAACGCAGAGGACTAAGGTTTACGTTTCCGCCCCCGGCATTATATTGTACAGTAGCATTTGCTGCCCAATCTCCTATAACAGATTGATCTGCTATAGTACCAGTTGGATGCCCGGAAAATGCAACTATTAAATCGGCACTTGGATCAATTGCAACCGGCCCAGCCCTTGTCATTTGTGAAAAAGCGGCGATATCTTCAACAACAGGCACTATATTTATTATCCTGTCATCATCCAATGCTACAGGTATCCCATCTATATGAATGTATCTTGGGATATCTAAGGTTACTTCTTCTCCATCAATTTCAACTATGGCTATACCCGTAGCAGTTACTTCCACTTCTTCACCTAAAATAGTGGCAGTAAAAGGCTCTGCTATCGTTGTATGATTTGAATCTGTTGATGTAACGGCAGCATTGGCAAGCACCTCTGCGGGTACTGCTCCGAACATGGTTATAAAAGCTAAAACCAGTGCCATAATAGGCTTAAACTTACTTTTGATTTGTTTTATCATAGATCCTCCTGTTTTTTATAATGTTTTTGCAATTTGACTCAAGATAACCTAGCACATAGGCATCACTCCCCTCAATAAAAAAACAGACATATCCGCCTGCTAAAATCGTAATTATGCCAGTGACTCCAATTTTGGTAAGAAGGATAAATCAGCGGCTATCTGGCATTTTGCTTTGCATATTTGATATATTTCTTTGTAATACGTTCCTTTTTCCACTTCTGCATCTATCACGTTTTCAATTATTCGTTCAAGCATATCTATTGCCATGAGATAATGATATGGCAAATCATTGCGTACATCGTTATTAATCTTCAGGGTGCTGTTTACTAATTTAGAATAAGTTAAATAAAGCTTGCTGTAATTTTTGCTGCCCTGTTCTATCGCAAGCGGAATTAGTTTATCTCTTATGGTATCAGTTGCATTTAGACGAACTTCTTTTCCTATTGCTCGTGCCGTTTGCCAATTTGCTGAGGATTTCTCACGAATGAAATCTTCTAGTTTTTCGATATAAATAATAAGGGCTTTTCTTACAGTCTTACTTTCTCTAGCTAATATTTGTTTTGCTTGTGAAGTTGTCAAATGATACATTGGTCGTTTTTCACCTTTTTTATCTTTGTAAGTAACGCAGGAAATTTTCCCTTCGTTGATTTCTTCCTCAAACTCATCTCTGATAATTTTTAGCAGATCATAATGGCTTAATTTCGGTTTGTTTTCTATCTGTCCCCTAAAAATATTGATTTGCTCAACAAGTTCAATAGATGTTACTATCATTTTCCCATTTTTAAGCACTACCAGTTCATTTTTCATAACTTTGTCCCTTTCCAATTTATGGTTTATTTGATTTATGGCATAAGAAAAGCGCAGGGGAGGATACCTGCGCTCTACCATTGTGTATATCACTTTTATGCTGTAAAAATCTCCTGATTAGTACATTGTTAAATCAAATATGCGCCTACCTTTTAAGGCAAGCGCATTGTTATGTTACCGAAAACTCATATAATGGAATACTCCCCACTGTCCTCCTAAATGTGAACCTAATCCTACATGAGTATATCCAGAATTAAGAATATTATCTCTATGTCCAGGCGAGTTCATCCAACCATCAACAAGAGTTTGTGATGCCCATTGTCCCCAATGGCCGTTGCCACCTGTTCCATCATTAAACCCAAAAGCTCTAACAGTATTTCCAGAACCACCATAGGGGCCTTCTCCGTGACCTAAAGGTAGATCTAAGTTCGCTAAGGTTTGAACATAAAATCTTGAAGCCATCATCAGAGTTTCACATATAGATAATTCATTTAAACTGTGATTTCTCCTTATCTCATTAACAAGTTTTATAACTTCAAGTTCAAAAGCACTTGCGCCACCGTTTGCATGGTATTCTTTAATCCATGCTTGCCTCTCATTTTCGGTCAAACGTCGGTTAGGGAGGCTCATTGATGATTGTGTATATAAGAAAGGTGTTTCCCTTGTAACACTTGGTTGTGAAGGCAAAATATTAACATCTACTTGAGGACGTGTAATCACTGGTTGTTGTATAATCACTACTTTTCTTGGTTGTGATGTTGCCTCAGTAACTAACATAACTTTTTGCGCTCGGGCAGTAACCACATCACTTCCATGATACCTAAACTCCATAGTTATATTCGTGTCGGTAAATACTCGTCCAGGATATTCATCAAAAAAACAATCTAAATTATATACCCTATCTCTACCTTCGGAACAACTGAAGAACATCATTCCGATATCAGTAAACCTTGCAATAAACTCTGCCCTATTCTTTACCCCATGGGGATGAATAGTTATTGTAGGTTCATACCCTACAGTTGACGCATGAACATCTACAGAAACACCACTAAAACTTCCAACTGTAATAACAGCCGCTAAACCCATACCTATCAAGTTTTTTAACCTATTTCTTAACATTTATGCCACTCCTTCTTTTATGTATTCACTCACCTTATTAGTAACAGTTACTTTGATCACTTATATTACCAATATTGTAACATATTTCTATTGAATATGCAAGTCTTTTTTCTTCAAAAAGTCTGTAAATTAGTGTTTTTTATGGTTTTTGCAATGATATTTATTTTAACAACAAAGTGTCCATATTCCTAGTATAAGAATTGTGGTATTATTTCAATGAAGCAATTCGGACAGTAACTCTATAACAATTTCAATGTTACCTCTTAACAGTACTATAAATACATTAAAAGACGCTATTATAAAAGCAAACCAAAAGCGGCGTTCGTATTTCCGAGTAATAATGTAGTATACAAAATATAAAATATTAACTATAAAAGTCAGAGCAACTTGTGAAAAAATGAAGAAGCTAAAAACAAGAGCTACTATATGAAAGAAAATTAAAACTATATGGAGTGTATGCACTTAAAACCACCTTTCTTAGTCATACATGTATAAGAATTTTATATTTAAAACCCTGCTAGTTGATAAGCAGGGTTTTTACGCATTTAAAAAACTTCATTGCCATGCTCTTATTTGATTTTCATACTATCCGGTTGGTATACTATGGCATAAATATTTCTTTGGTTTTCTGAATCAACTCTAAAGTAAGTGGATTTGCAGTTAACAGCAAAAGACCACAAATAAGCATGTCTATCATTACGAATATAACTTAACTGATTCATCATCAGTTAAATCCAATAGCTCACCTCTTATTTTCATTCTGATAATGATAAAGTTACCTATAATGATGTATATACCCATTAACACATAACTAACAAGTTCAGGTATACCAAACCCTTGTAGTACTACCCTTAATATAAACATGGTAAATGTCCTTTTCTAATTTTTTATATGATTGAAGCGAACTTTATTGATTTATTTTCGCAAAGCAGTGAGTGAACAGGTTTAATACCTTGTTGCGTACTATTAAACCGATACCCCGCATCAAGCTGCGGGGTAGTTCACTTGGACAAGTAATGGGAGGAATTATTTCTGCGGTTACAGTAATTGCAACGCTTTTATCTATCTATAACCAACCGGACATAAGCCGCACCATATTTATAATTCTGCTGTCACTGCTTCCGGCTCTGTCGCTACCTGCAAAAACGTGTATAGGTGCTATATCCCGGCCATGAACCGGTGAAAAGCAGAACGTCCATGTAACTTCATTAGAATTACTGTTAGTTGAAGATGCTGCCGAAAGAACACCCGGTCTACCGGGGATAGCGATATCCACCCATTCTGTTGCTGTGTTTGTAATAACAGTGACACGAACCCTGCCATCACTTACCATTTCTGCCCAAGTATCTCTGATTGATACAGATTCATTACGGACATTAATTCTTACCCTTTGCATATCATCATGGTTATTGTTTCTCGTACCTGCAAATATAGTTACATGCCGGGTTTCTCTTGGTCTAACATCTATTGTCCATGTTATGGTAGTTGAGGATGAAGATTGCCGTCTTGCATTTACTCGTCTGCCGTCTACCTCTGCCCAAACATGCGTTGTATCGCTGTTAGTGCGGACAGTTATGGTTGTTGAATCTCCTTGTATAATATTCTCAGAGGAAGCAGAAGCCCGCAGGATAATCGCTTCCGGCACTGCTTCATTTACCCTAATATTCACACCTGGGCCGGTTGTTTCTTGCTCAACGCCACCAACGCTACTTGCTCTTGCGTACACTGCAACGATCTGACTTTCTTCCGGTCTTATATTTATTGTCCAGGTTCTAACGGGTGAGGATACTGCGCTTGTATTGGTACGTCTTGCATTAACACGTCTACCATTTACTTCTGCCCAAACATAGTCTGCATCTGTGTTAGTCTCTACGGCTATGGTTGTTGTTTCCCCAAGGATAAGGTTAGATTGTCCGGCAGTTGCACTATGAATTACAGGATTTGCAGGATTTACAAAAGGCGCGCTTAAAGTTACCGGAAACATTTGAGAAACCACCTTATCATCTAAAATATAGGCATGATTGGCACTGATCTGCGCCGTATGGGACGTGTAGTTGGTTGGCCTGTAGACTATCTCCCATGTCCTTTGCGTGGAGGTCTGAGAAATAAGGCTTCCTTTGACATACCTTGTTCCTTCAAGCTGCGCCCATACATAGTTAGAAGATGCGCCGGTTATTACCGTAAGTTTTACAGTATTTGGTGCTGATGCCGGGGTTTCTGCAATACTGTAAATGCGCTGGATTCCTATTGGAGTACCGGGAACATTAGCTTGATTGTTTGGAACATCACATAAGCAGCCACTATTTAGTAAATTCGAGCCGGAGGCCGAAAGAGTAGTTGAAAAAATCATCATCATTAACAATGCACAGGATGTCACTTTGGACATTTTTAGCATGTTTTCACCGCTTTCTATTATTTTTGTTTGTTTTATAGGAAAAGCGGCTCTCATGTTGAGAAGCCGCTTATATATCACTTTTTCTATATTTATAAATTCATCATTTTCTTTTTTGTCATGATTTTACTTCTTTTCTGTAATCTTTGCTGTAAATCGTACCTGTTTTCTTATCACGAATTATAATATCGGATACAATTTCATATCCGCATCTACTGAAATAAATTCTCATGTTGCTGATAAACAACAAGGCTTCTTCTTGTTTTTGCTCTGCTAACTGGCTTTCATAGTCAGGTTCATTCTTTTGGATGGCTTGTATCGCCTTGTATGCTGTCATATCCATACAGCCGGATGCGTTACCTTTGTTTGTTCTGCTCAATAAAGTTTCACCTGCTTAATTGGCAATGCCGATGCTGGTGCTTTGCAAGAACCCACCAGTACCTTGAACATTAGAGCCGCTGCTGTCTACATTAAACATATTCATTGGATTGCCTTGGGATTGGAGATTCGCTCCCTGCTGCAAGGTATCAAAGGTTGTAAGTGCATTGGGATTAGTTGTCTCCCAAGGCATTGCAAAGTGTGGGTTTGCTGGTTGTTGGAATAACGGATTGCCGGGCATGGTCGGAAGCTTTCCGCTAAAAATGCCATAGGATGGCGGTAAAAGGGAAACACCAGCATTTCGGCGCATGTTAGCTGTAAACACATTTGCCGGCACTGTTCCATTAAATGTTGTTGGTCTGCCTAATTCATAACGGAAATCTGCTCCGCTGTGGAAAGTGTAGTTGAAGCTGAATCTTTCCCAAACGGGTGTGGCAAAATCATTTACATTTACCGGTGCGGTTCGTCCATGGCCGTCTCCAAATCCGGGATGTCGGGCGTATGCTGTTGTTGGACTAAAAGATGCTGCAAGCATGGTAATCCCAAGGGTTAAAGCTGCTGCTTTTTTCATAAAAGCTTTCTTGTTTGTTCTGAATACCTTCTTATCATCTGTTGTAGTCGTTCTTTTCAAAGCTCTTTTTTTATTCTCCATAAAATTCTCCTATTCTGAATATGCCGCGCTCTGCGGTCATTTTTTTATATTTCCACAGCTACCGCAATCCGGCGGTACCGTGGCCTATATTCTACACAAGTTACCATGGTTAGGCGGTTATCGCCAAACTCCACTAATGGGGTGAAATCAGTTTCGTGTACTATGAACGAATGGGTAACGGTATAATTTCTGGTTATACCATTCATATCTAAAGCAATCACGTCACCTTCTTGCAGAGTTCTTACGAATGAGAAAAAGCCGTTAGACCTGCCCCGATTGTGGCCTATCAAAGCAGTGTTGCCGCTGTTTGCTCCAGTAAACGTAAATCTTCCGGCACCAAAGTCCATGTTGCGCATTGTTTCACCTTCATAAACGTTGATGCTTCTATTGTGTCGTTGGATTGTTAGTACGCCTATACGCTCTCCTTCTGCAAATCCGCTGTTACCTCTAAGGCCGGTTGATGCAGTAGAGCCTATAATCATAGGGAAGCTGGTTCCTTGTGTTGCAACTACTTCCGGGTTAAAGTGAATCGGCTGATCAGTATGAGATAATCCGGCATTCATAGTTCTACCTGTTGGCGTTTGTGGATTAAAGTGAATACCATTGCAGCTCTGCGAGCCAAAACTATTTGGTGGTATGCTTGCATAGGTTGTTATTGGGATTGCGAATACTGCCATCAAAACAGTAAGCATTATAATTATCTTTTTCATGTCATTGCTCCTTTGCTGTTTTTTAAGTGACTGCCTGTGGAAGTGTCAGTTGAGGAATATTGTATTTCTCCAGCAATTCTGCGATATCTTTTTCAAAGTTTTGGTCAAAATCGCTCAGATACCATTTCAACCTACAGGACATATCTTTGCAGTCAACTAATTTCTCTAACATGCTTCGAGCTGTTTCTGAATCTAAGGCTACTCCCAGCCGTTGTTTTAGCTCAATCTCTTTATCAATCTCATTTTCTCTGCGTTCCAATAACCGCAAGTTGCTTTCAATGCAACCTTTAACACCCCCCTTCAAATCAAAAATATAGTCCTGTAAAAAGCCTGTATCTTCTTGGATATACTCCCAATATTCTTTTATATCATCTACGCATTCGTCAAGCTTTTCTTCCCAAATAGGCAGGTCATCCTTTTTCCATTTTTCAAAGTCAGGGCTGTTACCAAATTTAAGGTTGCCCTCTATTATTTCAGCCAGAAATATACAATAGTTTGTTTCTAAAATTCTTACTTGGATTTTTACTAGTTCTGTAGTATCAGACATTTAGATTCACTCTCCCTTTTCACCCTCTTTACCTTTTTTATCAAAATCTACATCAAACTGGTACTTTCTCATTGGATCTTCCGGATCAATATATTGTGAAACCGTTTTGCCTCTAAGCCTAACGGCAATAACTTTTCCTTCAAATTTCCTTCTTGCGTGATTACTTAATGCAATGATAAATTTGCTTTCCGTGATCTTATCTTGAATTTTTTCAGGTAAAAGGGTCATATCTAAATAATCCATATCTTTTGTTAACTTTGCTTTAGTGAGCAGCTTGTAGTTGCCATCTCCAAAAACTTGATAAATAGTGATGTTTTTGCCTAAAAATCTTTTTGCCGGGAGATATCCGGCAAAGCCAACCCCACCGATACCTGTGATAATCAAAAGGCCATAGCCAATAAAGCTGAAAATTCTGCCCCATGGGAACGGTTCTTTGGCTGGTTCAGGATCTGGTGTTGCTGTAGGTGCTTCCTCTCTAATTGGTTCGCTGGTGCTTTCTACGCTCCGGATAGCCGGATGATTGCCGGATACAGCTTCAAACGTTAGTACATATCTGGTCATGTTCCAATCAAACTGATTTACCTCGCCTACAAACTCTGCTGTTGCTAAAAAGCCTGTGGTTATGCGCCTTGTGCCTTGTCTGACATAGGTTGCATTGGCGGTAAAACTTGCGCCTAAGCTTCGGTAATCTACTACATCGTGGCGAGATTCCGTCCATTGGACATCTTCCAGTGTATAGGTTCTGCCGTTTACTTGGATGGTTCTGGGTACTAAAGCAACATCCCTGCTGGACAAGTGCGGGTATGATCGGCTTTGCCGTGAAGTAAAACCTTCATTACGGTGTCCGGCTGCTTCTACTCGGACAGTATCAGCCCTAAGCTGTAACTCTCCTTGGAAGCCGAACTCATCTTCATAGTGAAAGATATCACCAAGAGCCGCCAAAACGGCGGCTATATCATCGGTGGAAACTTCAACCTGCACTACTTCCTGTTGTATGCGGCCGTCCATAATTGGATTTTCTTCTTTTGTCATTCCGGTTAGAACGTAAGTGATGCCATTTTCTACAAAATCATCTGTAAGGATTTCGGCGGCGTTCTCATGTTCTCCAACCATATAGGTTCTTGTAATCGTGTTTCTGTCGGCAGAGTTTTCAATTAAAATAGGAAACAACACAGGCTCTCTGCGGATATCCGGGGGACTTTCGCCGGAATGGACATTTACTAACTGCCGCCTGTCATCGTAGATTATGGTATAGCTGATTGTATCAGCCAGTTCCCGCAGTTGTACG
>WQVX01000140.1 GCA_009785615.1 Defluviitaleaceae bacterium
ACAGTGGCTGGGTGTTTGGCAACTATTCGCAAAAGCGGTGTTTTACGAAAGCCACACGCTATAGGCGTGGCGGTAGTTGGGTCTGGCCGTGATTTTTGGCCAGGGCCAACTATTTGTAAAACACGGCTTTTGCGAAAGGGCGGCCCCGCAGGCCGCCCGCTAGTTGCCAAATGCCCAACCGCTGTTTAGACACAGGCCCCCGACTCCTTGCCTTGAGCTTTAGAGGGTGGGGGTGCGGCTCCCTTGCCGATGGGCTGGGGCTTTATTCGTTGTCTAATAACTGATTCGTTTTTATACCTGTTTCAAATCTTTCGATGGCAGGTTTGCGATTTATGGTGAAGGATACTTTGGAGAATTTGCGGCTGGCTTTTATAAACTCGTAGGATACTGAAATATCCGTAAACTCGTTTATCTCTCGCATGGCGATATCAAGCACTTTTATTTTAAAGTCGTTATTACGCTTATATTTTTCAGCATCTAATTGAACTTTTAATTGCTCGATATCAGCAACTATATGACATTTATATTCGTAACTTTTAAGCAGTTCATAGAGGCGCACACTGTATCGGGAACGCATAGCAAGAGTGTATAGCAACTCATACTGAGTGAAGTTTTCTTGTATTTCCAGTAAAAATGGTTTCAGGTCGTTATCCATTTTTAGTTTTATGCTGCCGCTCCCTGGATTTATAGTTACTTTGTTAATCCATGCCAATGTTGTTTTGCGACCATCCTCAAATTCTACCCATACCCACCTGTTTTTTAGTGAACCGAGTGTGTTTTTGAGATTGCTGTAATTTTTGCCGTTGTCATAATCAATGCCGCATATTTTACAAAACTCGGTAATCGAAAATTCCTGATTTTCAAAATCTACGTCCGTAGGCTTTATTCTGCTTATCAAAAACAAGACCACCTTTTGCTCTTGCAGTGAAAGCTGATGGCGAGATTTTTGAATAAAATCATTACGCTTCACCACTAAATATCCCCGTGATTTTGTTATTTCATTTGCTTTGTTACGATCTTCATCTTTAGTTTGTCTCATGGCGAGCAACTCCCATTTTTACAACAGATGATAGCATGGTTGTATTTTAAATACAACCATATATGTATTTGAGGTATATGCTGTGGATAACTTTTTTCTCCCGTACCAAAGGTGGTAGTTCACCGTACCAGAAGTGGTAGTTGGCCGTACCAAAGGTGGTAGTTAGCGATTTTACCCTGCATAAACACTGGGCTCCCAGCCTTCTAAATATTTAAATATTTTAAATAGTACTTAAACAGCAAAAAAAATGAAAAATGAAGAGCAAAAAACAAAGTCAAAACCACAATCATCCATCCGTCATCAATGCGATGTATTTGTATAACGTGGGACGTGATATACCACATACTCTTGCATAATCCGTTTTGGATAGTTCGCCAGCTTTATATAAAGCAAATTTGTCTGTAACTTTTTTAGGTATATCCGCAGCCGTTATTTTGGGGCGGCCCAACCTGATACCCTTCGCCTTGGCATGACGTAAACCGCTAGATATTCGCTCTATGGTCATTTTACGCTCTAGCTCGGCAAACACACCCATGATTTTGAGCATGGCCTCTGTCATAGCGTCTATTTGCCCTGTACAGTCTATTACCAAAGTGCCTATCACTAATTTAATTTGCCGGGCTTTGGCCAGCTCGATAATATCGCATAGCTGCCTAAGCGACCTAGTTAGTCTGGAAACCTCCAGGGCTATAAGCGTGTCCCCCATTGAGATATGTGTAAGCACTTTATCCAGCTCCGGACGGCTTATTTTTGTGCCTGATTCGTACTCCATATAAATCTCTTCGGCACCCATGATTCGAAGTTCACGCCGTTGCCGTTCGATATCCTGTTTTGTATCATTAGTACTACATCTTGCATAACCGTAAATTTTCGGCATTGGGTGTCCTCCTTCTTAGAATGCCATCAGAACCACGCAAACGGCCTTTAAATCCATTTTAGGTGTTACAACAATAAAAACCCTTGTCTGTAAAATAAAACGCTGTAAACGCATTAAAATGCCCCCTGTGATGATAGTATCACAGGGGGCATGATTATTACTTAGATTTTGTCAATGATTTCACTTGGTTTCGATTACATCAATTAAATCATTACCAACATGGTTGCTACAATTACACAACACTTCTCGACTAGGGGCTAATAGACAATAGCGGATACAAGTATATTTCTGGGTATAGAAATTCTCTCGCTCGTCTATACGCACAACGCTCACACATCCAAGGATAAAATTCAGTGAATTCATGAGCTAATTCTTCAATTGTCCCACTAATATTAAGCTCATTATGTGGCGGCTCTTCTGACCGGCTTAATTGCCCTGTATTATGGAGATAATTTGTCATCCTAAAGCAATCCATACAGGTTATGCCTCGGTAATTATTGAGATGCCGTATATAAAGGCCACCAATCATAAGTATAAAAACGTTTAACGCAATTATTATAAGCCACTTGTATTTCTTGTTTTTTTTAATTGCTAACACCTCCGCCCTTTCAATCATTTTACATATTACACATTATACGAACAGTATCTGTTTCACGTTGTGTCAACGTGCAATGTTCTCTTAGACATTGACGACCTCTTGTTATCTCCATTGTACAGTTCCAACTTGCTCCACAATTATTTGAATGTCGAATATTACCGGTATTTGTCCATGCACTCCAATTAGTCCAATTATGACCACCTATGTTAGTACAACTGGTCCACGGCCAACTCGTACGAGCTGCGTTATCGGTCATATCCTCACAACATATATGAAATTCGTATGCAATAACACTTTCATTAGGCAAGATATTTCCCGAATTTAGTTCTTCGAGAAACTCTACCATAGTTAAAATTTCGCCACCCGGCAATAAAACATAGGCATTTGCATCGGCAGTTTGCGAACACCATCCATCAAGAGAACGAATTCCTCTTACTCTAGGGTATGCAATAAGATTATCATTATTGTTTGCCATGACAAATCCAGTAGTGCTAAAAATAAATACTAGCACAAGAAATAAGCTTACCAATTTCCTCTTCATTAGTAATCTCTCCTAAAAGATAATATTTAACCTGCATCCACTGTCTGATTCATGAATATGTAGGCTATTTTAAACACATGGTAACATATGGCCATTTCCCTGTCAATACCATAATAGATATATTGCGCCATATTAATGGATATTTATACACAATTTTTACAAACTGTTTTATTCCCCGTGATACATATATCTGTCTCTTTGTTGTTGGACCCATGCCTTAGTTTAAACGCATGTGGATTTATATATATCTCGTTAAAGATTTAATTATTGCAAGCGGACGAGTGGTAGAATTCTGAAAAAAACTCGTTGACAAAAAGCATGTGATAATCCATAAGGTCATCTATATCAATAGTTGTGAATAGATGTGGTACATATGTGCCCAATTCATCACAAAAAATAATCTCTATGTCATTCCATGGTGGAACTTCATCTCTGATTTCCTCTACCCATAAAAGCAAATTTTCTTTTATAGTTTCATTGCATTCTATTTTTGGCTCAGATGTTGCGTCACAATCCACCTCTGATGCGTGTACATGAATGTCTCCCATCATCTCATCTAGTGGCATCATATACTTTTCTAAAAGAACTTTTATTCTTTCGACAATAAGGTCAGCCTCATAATTTTCATACATCATTTGGTCTATGACAGCTAAAATATACTTATCGACTTCGTCCATACGAGAAACAATATCTTGAAATTCCGCTGAAAAATAATCTAATTCTACAAGATATCTATAATGCTCTTCTTGCCACTCAACTTGATATTGATATTGATATGGCATCGTAGATACTCCAGCATTTTGGCTATCAGCCATTGATGGAATGATAATGCTAAAAATCATTACCATAGCTAATAGCAATGACAACGCAAATCTTTTTTTCATTTTCATTCCTCCTTGTGAAGTAATATTTTGCCTACATCCGCTGCTCACTTAATGGCTATGTAGGTTATTTAAGGTCATGGTAGCATATGGTTAATTCCCGGTCAATGCCAAATTAGACATAATGCGCTATTTTATTTACATTGTGGCGGATTATTTTTTTGTCGCACTTTTTGTGTAAGTGATTGACTGAAAACTAATAAAGCGATATATAGTTCGTACACGTAAAATGTTGCCAACATTTGTTCGAAAGTGATTATTTATATTTTTAGGAGGCATTAACACACAAAGATAATATTGCCTATATGACAGATTAGTGGTTTATGATTTTCTTTTTTTTGATTTTTTATTTCTCTTTTTTTCTGACGAACAAGCAAGCATGGTTCTCCTTGTTTGTTAGCTTGATTTAAAAGATATTTAAAACCTTGATTTAAACCTTGATTTCGGCCCCCCAACAATCCAGTGTTTATGCGGGTTTGCGGAAAACAGTTGCCTACATGGATTTGCACAGTTGCCTACATGGATTTGCACAGTTGCCTACATGGATTTGCACAGTTGCCTACATGGATTTGCACAGTTGCCTACATGGATTTGCACAGTTGCCTACATGGATTTCAATATCGAGGCAATTAAAATGCATTAATTTTATGCTCATTTAACGACATAGATTTACAGGTACGAGCAACTAGACTACATGTATTGACATATGGAGGCAAGTGTATTAATTTTTACAAGAGGAGATGAGGAGATGGCTAGACTAAAGACAAATTATCTTGTTCAAAAACGAAATGTGCTTAATGAACTTCGCTCCAATAGCATGACATTACAGGAGTTAAGATTTCTCAGCATTTATCTAAGCAAAATAAATTCCAGAGATGCAGATACAAGGCGAGTA
The DNA here is from genome assembly GCA_009785615.1 of Defluviitaleaceae bacterium. Classification (GTDB taxonomy): domain Bacteria; phylum Bacillota; class Clostridia; order Lachnospirales; family WQUN01; genus WQVX01. The sequence continues at coordinate 4,832 of WQVX01000140.1, forward strand.
CGTTTTTCTATGGATGACTTCAAGTCCATTATGGAATTAGGGCGAATAGACATGCAGTATATGAAAAATGTTACTAATAGCCTGTTAAGTAAAGTAGTTAACATACCAAATGAACGTGGTGGATATATAGGTTTTCAGCTATTTAAAGAGTGTGAGGTAAGCAAAGATGATTACGGAGAATGGTTTGTTGAAATAGATGTACATGACCGGGCACTACCGCTTATGTTTGAGTTTAAAAATAAATATTTCACATATCAGCTTTGGAATGCGTTACGACTTAAAAGCCCAAATCAACTTCGTATGTATGAAATACTAAAGCAGTATCAGATAATGGGTTATAGGGTATTGAAGATTAAAGATTTGAGAGAGCTTTTGGGGATAGAAAAAAGCGAACATCCAAGATATAACAATTTCAAAACCCGGGTACTTGACGCTTGCCAAGAAGCTTTATACGAACACACGGACATAAAATTCACCTATGAATCCTACGGAAAAAAGGGCCCCGGCGGCAAGATATTACAACTTAAATTTACCATCGAAAAAAACGAAAAATACAGCGACCCACTATCCCTTGAAGAATTTATAGACATAAATAAAGCTGCCGGTACTGATGAGAACATAGATATATGGGATATGGACGAAGATGATATCGACCCAAGCAATCTTTCTAAGTACGAAGCCCGCCTAATCTTCCTCCGTGGTGCAGTAGCCGGGGAATTTACCAAAGAGCAATTGACCGTGCTATGTGACTTGATGGCCGAGCATGTGCCGCATGTATTTAATGACGATACAAAGTGCTATGACCATCTCCAGAGGAAGTACAATATGCTAAAATTAAAAGCCAGCCAGGGCGAGATACGTCATCGTTTTGGGTATTTGAAATCCATTATAGGGGTGGACTAGACGATTTAAACCGCCTATAAAGTGACGTTTAGGTTGTAAACCCGCATATGTATGGGTATAATGATAATGACTAAGGACTTAGTCATAAATAAAAGGGACAGCTCCTAAAAGCTGCCCCAGTACCACCGATGGGCGTTAGTTATGACTGACACCTAATCAAATTTCGATAGGATTTATATCAAGCCGTTACCTTCCCCGGGGCGGCTTGTTATCTTTATTACAAAGATAAGTGACGATTATCAAGACGATAGTTAGTGCAATGCTTAGTATTTCGTATAACGTCATAGGAATAACAGTCATGGCTACCTCCTTTCCGGAGTCAGCCAACACGCCCGCGGTGGTAGGCCTATTATACCATAGTGGGCTTATTTTTTTGCCAAGCTATCGTAAAAAAGCAAGTTATACGAACCAGACTAAAGAATTTATTTGACGTAGTATGTAGTACAGGCAAAATCTAGGATAATGCGATAATGCATCAATCTAGGATAATGCATCATAAGAATAACACACGCACACGTATGCAGATGGGATGGCCAAACTCATGCAGTGCCCCATATAAATGGAGGTATCTGCGATGTTTAAAAAATTCCTAATGCTCTTTATAATGGTACTTTTCGCTCTGATAAACGGCATCTGTACCGATGAAACTGTAACAGTGAGTGATGTTGTAAGTATTGTTGAGTTAGAATTGATGAAAGGGTGGGTGCATCATGTCTTTAAGCGTATAGGGCAGTACATACAAAGGAAGCGTACTGCCAGAGACATATGATATACAAATACGATGTAGCATAAAAAGTAAAAAATAACGAGCCGAATGCGCATACGGCTATGCGCACCGACTCGCTATATAAACAAACTAGAAGGGGCACGAGTTCGAAGCCGTGGTAGCCCATCTAGCGTGTGTGTGAAAGAGGGTTTGCCTTACGGTGTACCCTCTTTTACATTCTTAGTATATGGGACTAGTTGTACGATATGCGTAATCCCTATAATATCCTGTTGCTTTATATAATATCTTATATTCCGCAATCGGTGCTTTACAATAGAATTACGAATAAACTACGAAATTGTTTCGTGAAAATGGCCTTTAAAAGCTACTGGCCCAGAATCTATGGTTACGGTTCACATCCTAGATTCTGTGGTTAATTTATTGACTTTATCGAAGCTATATGTAAGAATGAGTTTGTCGAATATTGTTGAATAATAATTATTAAAGTGCGCGATTCGACAACCTATTTAAGCAATAAGCAGGTAGTATAAAAATGGCCAGCGCGGGAAACGCTGACCATTGTGAAGCTGGTACGACCATTGGCTTAGCTTCACCGCATCAAGTTAATTAATTAACGCAATAGCCGCTTACCTTGCCGGGAGGGCGGCTATTTTTTTTGGATCCTGTCATGCTTATCTATCCCCTTCCTTTTGTTGCTATGAGTCAAAATCATGTCAAGTATCTTTAGGATGAACTCACATAGTTCACTTTTGGTTAGATACGCCACAATAATGCCCATTGCTGTAAGGATGAACGAAAATAGTTCGGCGAAAGAAAAATCAAGCATTGCTTCACCTCCTTGGTGTTACATAATCCTAGAAGTGAAGCCAGAGCCAACCCTCGGTCGTGTTTGCACTATATCATGACAAATTGAATTGCACAATTACCAGAATTTTAATATGGCTCAAACCCGACCACAGCAACTAAAAAATAATGTGCTAGACAGAGAAGCTAACAAACACTACAATAGGGTACACCATACTATGGTGTACCCTATATGTATTAAGGAGTGATACAGCATGAGTAAACCCAGTACAAAAGCCTCAAAAAAATACCAAGAAAAAGTAGGACTTATAGCAAGCACATATAAGCTAAAAGCCAATATTGTAAGCCAGTTTAAAGAAGCCTGCCAAGCCAAAGGCGAAAGCCAAGCCAGCGTTTTAACAAGCCTAATGAAAAATTATATAAATGGGGTACACCCCACTAGGGTGTACCCCATAAAGCAAAAACGTCAACCTGCTAAAACAAAAGCACAATCAGATACAAAAATAGCCAATGAAAAAAGACGTAATCAAGTACGTGATTTACTTCTCAAGCACCCAGATAAATCTAACTTGGAGATAGTACGCATGGGCGATGGTGCCTTTGCAAAGGATACTGTCCGCCGTGTGCGTGATGCCCTTATTAAAGCTGGGGAGATAGAGCCTGTCATATAGGGGTGTGCCATATGGTGTACCCTATATTTAAATGGTTCTTTTGGACAAAGGCTCAAATTAGCGAAGGCATTTCTTTTCTGGTTGTGTTCTTTTGGATAAAGGCTTATTAAGCCAACAATAATTAGTCGCGTCTAAGTGATATATGGCATAGTTGTAGTCGTAAGTATCAGCGGTTGTCAAGGCGATTTCCCTTGACAACCTTCGTACCCCAAAAAGAATTGCCAGAGGGTTAAGCGTGAGTGGTTTTCTCATGCTTAACCCTTAACTGTAACAGCGTGCTATCGGCTTTTGTGCCTGCATGTTTTTAATCGTAGAATATATGCAGGCACATCACTTTTGTCTTTTTGGGTAAAACCTGAAAAGTAACGCTTGTTGTCTTTTTTGACAAACCTTTTAATATATGGTGTACCCTATCTTTTAAACTAAATATATCTTTTGGTTTTTAACCAGCCGCACCTGGGCGGGGCCATTACCGTAGGGGGGTTGTGGCTAAACAGTGGCTGGGTGTTTGGCAACTATTCGCAAAAGCGGTGTTTTACGAAAGCCACACGCTATAGGCGTGGCGGTAGTTGGGTCTGGCCGTGATTTTTGGCCAGGGCCAACTATTTGTAAAACA
>WQVX01000141.1 GCA_009785615.1 Defluviitaleaceae bacterium
ATTGTTATGGATTACATTGCAACAGCAGAACCCATCGGCTCTCGTACAATTGCTAAAAAATACGACTTAGGTATCAGCTCTGCTACTATCCGCAACGAAATGAGCGACTTAGAAGATTTGGGGCTGATCATGCAACCTCATACCTCTTCAGGAAGGGTGCCTTCAGACTTAGGTTATCGTCTGTACGTTGATAATTTGATGAGGTACCGCCCCCTCACAGATGATGAAACAATGTTTCTTCAACAAATGATTATGAATAATATCCATCATGTGGATTACCTAATGCAAGAAACAGCTAAAGCTCTTGCATACTTAACCAGGTACGCAATCATTGTGTCTGAGCCTAGAGAAAAAAAAATTGCTATAAAATATGTACAACTTATGCCCATGGACGAACGCTCCATTTTGGTAATATGGGTTACAGACACAAAGGCAGTTAAAAATAAGATATTGCTTATCCAAGATCCTCCCGATTACGATACTCTTACTTCATTATCAAAAATCCTTAATAATGCCTTGCAAAACAAGACTATAGAGGCCATAGACAAGCAAATGGTATCAGATTTACTGGAAGGGTTTGGAAACAACGCCAGACTGTTAATGCCCATTTTAGGGGTGTTAGTTAATGCTTTAAAATCTGATGGTCAAATATATACCAGTGGAGTAAATAATTTTTTAGCTTTTCCTGAATTTGCAGATAGAGAAAAAGTGCAAGCAGTTTTTAAGGCTTTAGAAGAACGTGATATGTTAATTACTCTATTTGGTTCCAACCTTGAAGATGATATTCAAATTATAATTGGTACAGAAAATCAAGTTGAACCTCTGCAAAATTGCAGCGTAATACGAGCAAATTTCTCATTAAGAGATCAAGGGGGCATAATTGGCATAATTGGCCCAACAAGAATGGACTATGCCCAAGCAGTATCAGTGATGAAAGGAATGCTTCATAATATAACCAAAGTACTAGAGGCATTGGAGGTATGAAAGGCGGCGAAATAATATGGCAGAAGAAAACACTCCCTTTGATGACGAGTTAAAACAAGAATCTGCAATTGAAGATGAAACATCAAATAATGGTAAATCTGAGGCGGCAGACAATGCTTATACAGAATTGCTTGACCGTTATCAGCGTACATTAGCGGAGTTTGATAATTTCCGCAAACGTACATTAAAAGAAAAAGCCGGTGCATATGATAATGGGGTTAATGATGCAATAGAAAAGTTGCTTCCTACTTTAGATAACTTTGAACGAGCATTAGCATCATCAGAAAATAAAGATGATAAATTTTACAAGGGTATAGAAATGATTGCCCGACAGCTTGAAAGTTATTTAACTGATTTAGGAGTGGAAACAATAAAAGTAAATGGTGAAAACTTTGACCATAACCTTCACTTTGCAGTTGCGCATGTTGAAGATCCTCAATATGGAACCGGTGAAATAATTGAACAATTACAAAAAGGATATACCTATAAGGGAAAAGTAATGCGCCCAAGTATGGTGAAAGTAGCTAATTAAATATAATTTTAGGAGGAGATAAATATGTCAAAAATAATAGGAATTGATTTAGGTACCACAAACTCTTGTGTAGCAGTAATGGAAGGCGGACAGCCGGTAGTTATTACCAACAGCGAAGGTATGCGTACAACGCCTTCAATAGTAGGCTTTACTAAAGCTAACGAACGCCTTGTTGGTGAAACTGCTAAGCGTCAGGCTATAACTAACCCGGACAACACTATTGCATCTATTAAGCGTCAAATGGGTACCGATTTTAAAGTACCCATCAACGGTAAGGACTATTCTCCTCAAGAGATATCCAGTATGATTTTGCAGAAACTTAAAACAGATGCAGAAGATTATTTGGGAGAAAAAGTAACTAAAGCAGTAATTACTGTACCGGCATATTTTACAGATAGCCAACGCCAAGCTACCAAAGATGCAGGACGTATTGCAGGGCTTGAGGTTGAACGTATCATCAACGAGCCAACCGCTGCCGCTCTTTCTTATGGGTTGGATAACGAAAAAGAGCAAAAAATCATGGTATATGACTTGGGCGGCGGAACCTTTGACGTGTCAATCATAGATATTGGAGACGGCGTTATTGAAGTATTAGCTACCAGCGGTAATAATAACCTTGGCGGTGACGATTTTGATGATCGTATAATGAAACACTTGATAGCAGAATTCAAAAAGACAGATAATATGGATTTGAGCCAAGATAAAATGGCTATCCAGCGTTTAAAAGAAGCAGCAGAAAAGGCTAAAAAAGAGCTTTCTACTGTTACAACCACTAATATTAACCTTCCATTTATCACAATGAATCAAGACGGGCCTAAACATATGGATATCAATTTGACTCGTGCCAAATTTGATGAATTGACTCATGACTTAGTTGAAGCCACAATGGGACCGGTACGCACTGCTTTACAAGATTCTGACTTAACTCCATCTGACCTTAACAAAGTATTGCTGGTAGGTGGTTCTACACGTATACCTGCTGTACAAGAAGCAGTTAAAAAATTAACAGGAGCTGATCCGTTTAAAGGTATAAATCCTGATGAATGTGTAGCCTTAGGTGCAAGTATCCAAGGTGGTAAACTTTCAGGAGACGAAGGTGCAGGCAGTATTTTGTTGCTGGATGTAACTCCACTCTCTTTAGGTATTGAAACTTTAGGCGGCGTAGCTACTAAATTGATTGAGCGTAACACTACAATACCTCATAACAAACAGCAAGTTTTCTCTACCGCAGAAAATAACCAGACAGCAGTGGATATACATGTTTTCCAAGGAGAAAGGCAATTGGCTCGTGATAACAAAACACTTGGTCAATTCCGCTTGGATGGTATTGCTCCTGCCCCCAGAGGTGTGCCCCAAATTGAAGTTACGTTTGATATAGACGTAAATGGTATTGTTAATGTTTCTGCTAAGGATTTAGGAACAGGCAAAGAGCAGAAAATTACTATTACAGCCAGCACAAATATGTCTAATGATGAAATTGACAAAGCAATCAAGGATGCAGAAATTTATGCTGAGCAAGACATGGTTCGCAAAAACGCCATTGATGTTAAAAATGAAGCTGATTCTATGTTGTTCCAAACAGAAAAATTGCTTGCTGACATGGGTGATAAAGTTGAAGCTGATGACAAAGCTACTTTGGAAGGTGAAATGGCTAAACTGCGCCAAGTAAGCGAACCTTTATCTGCGGATACTATGAATGAATCTGACACGGCCATGCTAAAATCAGCACTTGAAGCATACACCAAAGTGCTAAATGATTTTTCTACCAAATTGTATGAAAATGCTCAACAGCCCGGTGACACCGGTGCTCCTTTTGAAGGTGCTTCAAATGAGAACTTTGACGAAAATATCGTAGACGGAGAATTTACGGAGAAATAAGTATGGCAAATAAAAAAGATTATTACGATACTTTAGGTGTAAGCAAATCAGCCGATGACAGCGAGCTAAAAAGTGCCTATCGTAAATTAGCAAAACAATATCATCCGGATGCTAACCCCGGAGATCAACAGGCTGAAGATAAATTTAAAGAAATTAGTGAAGCCTACGCAGTTTTAAGCGACGGAGACAAACGAGCGGCATATGACCAGTACGGTCATGCCGCTTTTGACAGCGGCGGTGGTGGCGGTGGCGGATTTTACGGCAACGTCAATTTTGACATGCACGATATTTTTAACAACTTTTTTGGTGATGGATTTGACATCTTTGGTGGTGGGAACCGCAAGCGTAACGGGCCGCGCCGAGGTTCTGATCTACAAATGCGTATGCAAATTAGATTTGAAGAAGCTGTTTTTGGTGCCACAAAAGAAGTGCAACTGCCGGTTCATGAAACATGTTCAAACTGTAATGGATCAGGCGCAAAACCCGGTACACACCCGGAAAACTGTAAAGATTGCGGCGGAAGTGGCCAAGTACGTATGATGCAACAAACCTTACTTGGCTCTATGACAACAGTCAGAACTTGCTCTACCTGTAGAGGAGAAGGCAAGGTTGTTAAAGATCCTTGTGGTTCATGCCGTGGTATAGGTAAAATTCGTGTTACCAAGACATTGAATGTAACAATACCAAAAGGAATCGACCATGAACAAAGCATTCGCTTAACAGGGAAAGGGGAACCGGGCGAAAAAGGAGGTCAAGATGGAGATCTTTTAATCACCATGCAAATACAACCTCATAAACTATTCGCCCGTGAAGGAACTAATTTATATTTAGATGTGCCTATTACTTTTGTACAAGCGACACTGGGAGACGAAATTTCTATTCCAATGCTTGATGGTTCAGAAGAAAACTACCAGATAAAGGCAGGCACACAACCCGGAGCTGTTGCACATCTTAGAAACAAAGGTGTGCCCGATGTCCGCAATAATCGAAATATCGGCGACTTAGTTGTTACGTTTAATGTAACTGTGCCTACCCATTTAACAGAAAAGCAAAAGGATCATCTACGTGCTTTTAATGAGGCAATGGGTTCTGAGTATAATAACCATAAAAACAATTGGTTTGACAAAATCAAAAAGTCTTTTAAATAAATAAAGGAGATACTAACATCATTTTTTGTGGGTATCTTTATAGGCGTAATAGCGAAGATAAAAAGTAATAAATAGTTTAATAATTTGCAAACCGGAGGATCTCCATTATGTCTGACAGACTTAAAAATATCCGCAATTTTTGTATAATAGCTCATATAGACCATGGTAAGTCCACTTTAGCTGATAGGCTCATAGAGAAATCCGGTGTTTTAACCCAAAGAGAAATGCAATCTCAGGTGCTGGATAATATGGAACTGGAGCGGGAACGAGGCATAACAATCAAAGCACAAGCGGTGCGTTTGATCCATAGGGCTACTGATGGCGAGGAATATATTCTTAACCTCATAGATACCCCTGGTCATGTGGATTTTACTTATGAAGTATCACGTAGCCTTGCCGCTTGTGAAGGAGCCTTACTGGTAGTAGATGCCGCCCAAGGAGTAGAGGCTCAAACTATGGCTAACGTATATCTGGCACTGGATCATGATCTGGAAGTTGCGCCAATCATCAATAAAATTGACCTTCCTGCGGCTGACCCAAGTAATGCAAAACAAGAAATAGAAGATCTGATAGGTTTAGATGCGTCCAATGCGCCGCTGATTTCAGCTAAAAACAATATCAATATTAACCACGTCTTTGATTGCATTGTATCTTCAATCCCGGCTCCCAAAGGAGACCCGGACGCGCCGCTTAAAGCTCTTATCTTTGACTCGGTTTATGATCCATATAAAGGAGTCATGGTTTTTATTCGAGTGATGGACGGGCGCATTCGCAAAGGAACTCATACCTATTTTATGGCATCTGAAAAGGATTTTGAAATAGTAGAAGTTGGATTTTTTGGCCCCGGCAAATTTATGCCCTGTGACGAGTTAGCTTCCGGTGATGTAGGCTATATAACTGCCAGCATTAAAAACGTACGGGATACTCGTATTGGGGACACAGTTACTGAGTTTAATCGACGTACTGAGGCTCCTCTCCCGGGATATAAGAAGGTTAATCCAATGGTATACTGCGGCATTTATCCCATGGATGGCAGTAAATATCCGGATTTACGCGAAGCATTAGAAAAGCTTCAGCTAAACGATGCATCGTTGCAATTTGACCCTGAGACATCTACTGCTTTAGGATTTGGTTTCCGCTGTGGTTTCTTAGGACTTCTACACCTTGAAATCATTACGGAGCGTTTAGAGCGAGAATACAATTTAGAGTTAATCACGACTGCTCCAAGTGTAGTATATAAAATACACATGACTGATGGCACGGTGCTGAATCTATCTAATCCGGCGGATATGCCGGATCCATCCCGCATTGAACATATGGAAGAACCTATAGTAAAAGCAGAAATTATTTTGCCTCCGGATTATATAGGACAGATTATGGAGTTATGCCAAGAGCGTCGAGGGGTATATTTGGGTATGGAATACGCCGAGCAGACACGTACAGTTCTCCACTATGAAATGCCCCTTAACGAGATTATTTACGACTTTTTTGATACTTTAAAATCCCGTAGCAGGGGATATGCATCCTTTGACTACGATCTTATTGGCTATCAAGAATCTAAACTTGTAAAGTTGGACATCCTTGTTAAACACGAGCCTGTAGATGCTTTGTCTTTTATAGTCTTTGCCGGATCTGCCTCAGAACGCGGCAGAAAGATTGTTGAGAAGCTAAAAAAAGAGATTCCCAGACATCAGTTTGAGATACCTTTGCAAGCATGTATAGGAAGCAAAGTTGTTGCTCGCGAAACATTGGGGGCATTGCGTAAAGACGTGCTGGCTAAATGCTATGGTGGTGACATATCTCGTAAAAGGAAATTGTTAGAGAAGCAAAAAGAGGGTAAAAAGCGCATGAGACAGGTTGGAAATGTTGAAGTGCCTCAAGCGGCTTTTATGAGCGTATTGAAATTGGAGTCAGAATAATGGATCAAGGAAATATTGGACTTTACATTCACATTCCTTTTTGCCAAGCTAAATGTGACTATTGCGATTTTCTGTCTTTTTCAAATAAGCAAGATCAATGGGAGGCTTATATTAATTCCCTAATCTATACCGAATTACCCCTTTTTGAGCCTTATTCACCTATTGATACTATCTATATAGGAGGCGGTACACCCACAGTACTGCCTGTTTTTTTGTTGCAAAAACTCTTAAAAGCCATTCCTTCCTATTTGCCAAATACAGAAATCACATGTGAAGCTAATCCCGGTACGCTTTCTGAAGAAAAAATAGCCGCCTTAGCTAATGGGGGTGTTAATCGTATCAGTTTAGGTTTACAATCTTGGCAAGATCATTTATTGCAAAATATAGGTCGTTGTACTACTCATGGTCATTATCAAAAAATTTTTGAAGATAATTTCCACTTATTAAGAAGAGCCGGATTCAATAACATAAATGTAGATATCATGTTTGCATTGCCTAATCAAACTTTAGCAAATTGGGAAGAAACCTTAGAAAAAGTGATAGACCTACAGCCGGAGCATATTTCTGCATATGGCCTTACTTTGGAAGAGGGTACTCCATTGGAATTACGTCTTAAAAATGAACATAATAAATATGCTAAAGAGTCATATGAAGAACTAAATGAAGAACTTGACCGACAAATGTATCATAGATGTAAATCATTTTTACAAGATAAGGGGTATATACAATACGAGTTATCAAATTTCTGCAAGTCGGGTTATGAAAGCCAACACAATATAAAATACTGGACTCGTAAACCTTATATTGGTTTGGGCCTGGGGTCGCATTCCTTTAATGGAAATATTCGTTGGAGCAATACAACTGATTTACAACAATATCTGGCTGCTGATCATATGGAAGATATTTATGATACTCACTCCCGCTATAGCGATATCATCACAAAAACTGACGCCATGGCTGAATTTATGTTTTTAGGGCTTAGGATGACTAAAGGAGTATCAGAAAAAAATTTTATCCAAAATTTTGGTCAATCTATTTTTGAAGTATATGGCTCGTGGATTGCCAAAATGATTGATGATAGACTGCTACAAAAGCATGATGATCATATAGCTCTAACAAATTTAGGGATGGATCTTGCCAATCAAGTTATGGCAGGGTTTTTGCAGAACATTTAGCCGGACTATAAAACAAAGGGGAAGTTGATTTGAAAAAATATTTGGTTATAACGATTTTAATTATTGCAACAGCATCATTGCTATTTGTAACCATGCATAACATTACCAAGGAAGTGGAAGCAGTGGACATAGCTATTTCGTTAGACAACGAAAGTTATGTTGATGCTGAAAGCAATGTCTATGCTGTTGCTTCTGAAGAACCGGTTGATTATTGGCGGGTTTTGCCGGAGTATATTCCAAGCCAGCAAACGTATCAGGAAAAGTGGGCCGCACTGATAGACTATGCCCTAAACAGGTACAATAACGCACAAGTAGAGGGCAATAATATTCAATTGGGCAGGCACACGGCCGCAAATATGCAACTTTTCCGAAATGCTATCCAAACAAGCCAAGATCTTCTAATGGAAACTAAAGAAAGTCTAACAAATGCTCAGGCTCAAGAAAATATGGAAATTTTGCATAGTGCCATTGCAAATTTTAGAAATACCATAATTGACCCAAATAATAGATACAGACCCTTCTTGGAAACAATTGCGCATGGAGAGGACATTCCTCAAAAGCATCACTTGCGTGCAGCTTGGATTGCAACAGTTTTGAATATTGACTGGCCTTCTGTAGACGCCAGGGGTACAACCCCTGCCCATGTAGATTTGCAGAAACATGAATTGTACAGCCGTTTCAACGAGATTGCAGACCTTGGTTTTAACTCTGTGATATTTCAAATAAGCCCTACCGGAGATGCATTTTTTCGTTCTGAAATTTCTCCTTGGTCGGCGTGGCTTACAGGAGAAACAAATTTTACAGGAGTGTTGATTGATTCTCAAGGCATTGAGTTTGACCCTCTCGAATACGCCATAGAATTAGCTCGGGC
>WQVX01000142.1 GCA_009785615.1 Defluviitaleaceae bacterium
ATTGGCCCACAGGGCATTGTTCACGGAACTTACAATACCTTATTAAATGCAGGAAGGATTAAACTTGGCCTGTCAAATGATGCAGATTTAAAAGGGATCCTTTTTGTGTCCAGCGGACTTGGCGGCATGAGTGGCGCACAGCCAAAGGCAATTGAAATTGCCGGAGGTGTGGGCATTGTTGCAGAAGTAGATTACGCACGCATTAAAACAAGGCATGAACAAGGCTGGGTAAGAGTTGTAAGCAGCGATTTAAACGAAGTTTTTTCAATTGCTAATGAATATATAACAAAAAAAGAACCTACGTCCATTGCTTATCATGGTAATATAGTGGATCTTTTGCAGTATGCAGTAGATAATAATATTCACATTGATTTACTTTCAGATCAAACATCCTGCCATAATGTGCATTCCGGCGGATACTGCCCGCAGATATCTTTTGAGGAACGTACTCGCCTTTTGGCTGATGACCGAGGAAAATTTGCTGCACTTGTAGATGAAACCTTGCGTAAGCATATAAAACTCGTGCAAATATTATCTGACCGCGGGGCATATTTCTTTGATTACGGCAATGCTTTCCTAAAAGCTGTATATGATGCAGGCGTAAAAGAAATTTCAAAAAATGGTATAGATGAAAAAGACGGCTTTATCTTTCCATCCTATGTAGAAGATATTCTTGGCCCGGAACTCTTTGACTATGGTTACGGCCCTTTTCGCTGGGTTTGCCTTAGCGGAAACCCGGAAGATCTGCGAAAAACAGATGCTGCTGCAATGGATTGCATAGATCAAAATGGTCGTGCCCAAGATAGAGACAACTACATTTGGGTGCGGGATGCAGAAAAGAACAAAATGGTTGTAGGGACACAAGCTCGTATACTTTATCAAGATGCTGAGGGGCGTACAAAAATTGCCCTTCGTTTTAATGAAATGGTTAAAAATGGTGAAGTAGGGCCAATTATGCTGGGGCGTGACCATCATGATGTATCAGGCACAGATTCTCCTTTCCGCGAAACTTCCAACATAAAAGATGGTAGTAATGTAATGGCAGATATGGCTACACAGTGTTTTGCCGGAAATGCTGCACGGGGCATGAGCCTTGTTGCGCTTCATAATGGCGGAGGCGTAGGTATAGGGAAGTCGATAAATGGCGGCTTTGGAATGGTTCTGGATGGTTCAGATATGGCAGCAGAAATAATCAAATCTGCCATGATGTGGGATGTAATGGGCGGAATAGCCCGCCGCGCCTGGGCCAGAAACCAGAATTCTATAACCACTGCGGCAGAATATAACAAAAATTATGACGGCAAAGGGCATATCACACTGCCCCATATAGCCGATGATAATCTTATAGAAAAAATTGTAGGAGGTATTGTATGACAAAAATTATCGAATGTATTCCAAACTTCAGTGAAGGACGAAATGAAGCAGTAATTGAAGGATTGGCAGCAATTGCAAAATCAACTCCCGGGGTTACTTTGCTGGATTATTCTGCGGATACAAGCCACAATAGGTCTGTGTTTACGCTAATTGGAGATTTAGACGGAATAAAATCAGCCGTTATTGCACTTGCAAAATACGCAGTAGAACACATTGATCTTACCAAACATGAAGGCGAACATCCACGCATGGGTGCAGTAGATGTTATTCCCTTTGTGCCTATAAAAGGTGTTGCCATGGAAGAATGCGTTGCATTATCAAAAGAAGTTGGCGAGGCAATTGCTACCCAAGTGGGCATACCTGTATTCCTCTATGAATCATCTGCATCCGCACCGGGTCGCACTAATTTAGCCGCCATACGCAAAGGCCAATTTGAGGGCATGGCTGCAAAGATGGAAAAATCGGAATGGAAACCGGACTATGGCGATTCTGCACCACATCCAACTGCCGGAGTAGTTGCCGTTGGCGCAAGAATGCCGCTGGTTGCTTTTAATGTTAACCTATCTACTTCTGACGTAAACATTGCTAATAATATTGCAAAAATCATCCGTGGCTCGTCCGGCGGACTCAAGTATTGTAAAGCAATTGGAATATTACTTGAAGATCGCAACATTGCTCAAGTTTCCATGAACATGGTTAACTACGAAGGAACGCCTCTCTATCGCGCAGTTGAACTTATTAAAGCCGAAGCAAAACGTTATGGCGTACATGTTACAGGTACAGAGCTTATTGGGCTTGCGCCTGCAAAAGCTTTAATAGATTGTGCAGAATATTACATGCAACTGGAAGCCTTTGATTATAACCGGCAAGTGCTGGAAAATCATTTGTTCTGATGCTATGGATTATCTGATTAAAAACATTGGGCTTTTAGCCACTCCTGAAGGTGACATGGCTAAAAGCGGCGAAGCACAAAATAAAATCCGCACAATTAAAAATGCAATCGTAGCTACAAAAAACGGAAAAATAACATATGCGGGAAGCATGAAAGGTGCATCCGATTCACCGGAAATAATATCTGCAATGGATCAGGAAAGCGTAATTGAAATAGATGCAGGCGGACGGCTTGTAACCCCGGGACTTGTTGATGCCCACACCCATTTAGTATTCGGCGGCTTTCGTCAGCATGAGTTTGATGCAAAAATCGCCGGGGCTTCATACCTGGATATTTTAAAGGCAGGCGGCGGCATACTTTCCACCGTAGAAGCTACAAGGGCAGTCTCCTATGATGATCTTTACGCTAAAAGTGCAGAATTTTTAAACAAAATGCTTGCCTATGGCACTACTACCGTCGAAATAAAATCCGGGTACGGGCTTGACCTTGAAACGGAGCTTAAACAACTTCAAATAATACATGATTTAAGCAAAAATTATAGTGTGGTTCCTACGTTTTTGGGTGCCCATGCCATCCCAAAAGAATACAAAGACAATACAGAAGGTTATGTAGATCACCTGATAAATGAAATGCTTCCGACTGTGGCAAGTCGCAAGCTTGCAAGGTATTGTGATATCTTCTGCGAAGATTCTGTGTTTGATATAAAACAATCCCGTCGAGTTTTAGAGGAAGCAAAAAAGCTTGGTATGGGCATAAAAATTCATGCAGATGAAATTGTACCAATTGGCGGTGCAGGTCTTGCAGCAGAGCTAAATGCAATATCTGCTGACCACCTATTACAAGCAGATGATTTAGGTTTAAATGCTATGGCGAAAAGTGGTACTATCGCCGTATTGTTACCTGCAACCGGTTTTTATCTTGATAAAGGTTATGCTAAAGCCCGCAAAATGATAGAAAAAGGCATACCCGTTGCTGTGGCATCTGATTTTAATCCCGGTTCAAGCCCAAGTTACAATATGCAATTTGTTCTTAACCTGGCTTGCCTAAAACTAAAATTAACCCCAAGTGAAGCACTAACCGCCGCAACACTTAACGCCGCCGCCGCCATAGGTTGTGCAGAGTCAAAAGGCAGTTTAGAGGTTGGAAAGGATGGCGACATAGCCATTTGGGATTGTCCTGATTTAAATTTTCTCTTTTACCGATACGGAAATAACCAAGCCTATAAAGTGATAGGGCACGAAAATAGAATGGATGGATGTTAAATGTTAACCGAACTTAATTTAAAAGAATTTGTGGACAAGGTAGCGTCGGATTCTCCCGCTCCCGGTGGCGGTTCAATAGCTGCTGTAACAGCAGCACAAGGCATAGCTCTTACCCATATGGTGACATTGCTTACAATCGGGAAAAAGAAATATGAAGAACACGATAATTTAATGAAAGAAATTTCTGCCGAAGCCAAGAAACTTATGAATGAACTGGTTGAATATGTAGATAAAGACACAGAAGCTTACAATGCTGTTTCTGCTGTATTTGCCATGCCAAAAGAAACAGATGACGAGAAAGCTGCGCGTTCAGCGGCTATGCAAAGCGCACTTAAAGCAGCCACTCTTGTACCTTTTGAAGTTATGAGCCTAGCTACAAGGGCGATAATAATCACAGAAAAAGCCATAGGCAAATCTAACATTAACGCCGTTTCCGATTTAGGTGTTGCCCTCTTAAATATTAATGCCGGCGTAAATGCTGCTTGGCTTAATGTAAAAATAAACCTTTCAGGCATAAAAGATGAAGATTTTGTAGATGAATACATGCAAAAAGGCGGAGATTTTCAAGATACATCAAGCATAATTGCTACTCGGGCTTACAAAAGAATATTGGAGGCAATAGACTAATGGACAGCCATCATCATAACATCATTATAATCACTCATAACGAAGAATTGACACTTGATGAGCTTGTTGCTGTAGCACGAGGCAAAGCAACAGTAAAATTACATGAAAGTGCCAAAGCTGTTATTAATAAATCTCGTAGTGCAGTAGAACAAATGCTTAAAGAAGGTCGTATTGTTTACGGCATAACTACAGGATTCGGCAGTTTTTACAATAAGACAATTAACCCGGACGAAACTCACGATTTGCAGCGCAATTTAATAGAAAGTCATGCTTGTGGCGTGGGCAACCCTCTGCCGGAAGATGTTGTACGAGCTATGATTTTGTTAAGAGTAAAGTCCTTATCTCAAGGCTTTTCCGGCATTCGCTTGTCTACAATTGAAAAATTGCTGGAGATGTTAAATAAAAATGTAATCCCTGTTGTTCCGGAAAAAGGTTCTTTGGGTGCAAGCGGGGACTTATGCCCCTTATCTCATTTGGTTTTGCCACTATTAGGAAAAGGCGAGGCTTATTTTAATGGTGAGCAACTTACCGGGCAAGAAGCGATGAACCGTGCCGAAATTGAAACAATTGAGCTTGAAGCAAAAGAGGGCTTGGCATTAAACAATGGTACCCAATGCATGACAGCAGTGGGAGCTTTGGCTGTTTATGATGCTTTAAACCTGATGGAAACTGCGGAATTATCTGCCGCTCTTTCCCTTGAAGCACTTAACGGGCGGATAGATGCTTTTGAAGCATCTATCCATGAATTGCGCCGTCAAGACGGACAAAAAACAAGTGCAGAACGTATGCGAGAAAACACTGCAAATTCCACATTTTTATATGATATAGATACAAACCCAAAATTTGAGCGGGTACAAGATGCCTACGCTTTACGCTGTATTGCTCAGGTGCATGGGGCAAGCCGAGATGCCATCAATTATGTAAATTCCATTATCCAACGGGAAATGAATGCAGTCACCGACAACCCACTTATATTTGATTCTACGGCAATTTCCGGCGGCAATTTTCATGGACAACCTATAGCTTTGGCAATGGACTTTTTGGGTATTGCCTTGGCAGAGCTTGCAAATATATCCGAACGCCGACTGGAGCGCATGGTAAATAAGGATTTATCCAATGGTCTAACCCCTTATCTTACTGACGAAGGCAAGGGAGGCTTGCACTCAGGTTTTATGCTTGTACAATATGCGGCTGCGGCACTTGTTTCTGAAAATAAGATACTTGCTCATCCTGCCAGTGTGGATTCTATTTCAAGTTCCAATAACCAGGAAGATCATGTTTCAATGGGAACGATAGCAGCTCGCAAAGCAGCAGAAATCTTAGAAAACACACGTAATGTTATAGCAATGGAACTTCTTACGGCGGCTCAAGCTGTAGATTTGCGACGTGCAGGCATTGGAAGAAGTGGCCTTGATGAAAGAGAGCAGCCCAAATGGGCAAATGGAGCAAAAACACCTACAAACTTAGGCCATGCAACAGAAAAGGTATATAAGAAGATTAGGCAAAATGTTG
The DNA here is from genome assembly GCA_009785615.1 of Defluviitaleaceae bacterium. Lineage (GTDB taxonomy): Bacteria > Bacillota > Clostridia > Lachnospirales > WQUN01 > WQVX01. The sequence goes on from WQVX01000142.1 coordinate 5,668, forward strand.
CTGTAATGATGGATGATCGGGTTATCGCCCCGGATATCAAAAAAGTTGTAGAAATGATAAAAGCAAATGAAATAAGCAAGTGAACTACCCTGCAGCAAGCTTGCTCAACGACTCACTGCTTCGCGAAAATAAATTTCAGAAAGCATTCAAAAATTCATGAGCGCATCATTTTGGATGCTTCATGAATTTTTTTTGTAGAATAGCAGGTGTAAAAGGCAACAAAAAGGGGATGTTCTAAAACATCCCTTTTTTGATATATTCAAGAAACCGTAAACACAGCTTCTTAAAACCTGTTTATTAACTAATCACACAAAATTAATCAAAGCTAATTGAATGTTATTAGCAATAGCCCTAAGTGCCTGTTGATATGCAGCTTCAGCAATTGCTTGTCTAACTAACGCCTGGTGCATATCTACATCCTCATTTTCAGATTTAAGGCGAGAATAATTATGCTCAGCATCTTCAAGACGAATTTCAAACATCTCTACACGACGCATACGGCTACCCAAGCTTGTATGCTCCCTTGTGGCATCTACTTTATGAAAATCATCCATAAAACGTATCATATTCCTAAGTCTGCCATTTGGGCCATCCAGCATTTCTGTTATTAAGGTGATTTCATCTGACATGCGTTCAGCAACAAGTTCCTGTATCCGCTCATTAGATAATCCGGGATTATTTTGCCTGTATATTTCCTCTAATTCACGTCGATCCGGCATTTGCGCACTAAGGCTACGGGTAAATTCAACTACACGACGCAAATCTGCAATCATATTAGCTGTAATTATATCCCGTGACAACACATTAATTTGTGTTGTAGAACCGGGGCTAAATTCAAAATTGATCTCTTGGTCAGGTTCTTGAGGCCAGTGAAAGATTGGAGGGTTGTTAGTACGTGGCACAGTAGACCAGGTATCAAAGTATACAAATGGGTTTATATCACTTGCTCTAAGATCGCTTACTTGGTAAGTAATTTCAATGCCATCTTCAATATCGTCCAATAAATCAGGATGAAATACAAGTTCCCCTGTTTCTACTATATAGAAAATTTCACCGGGGGCCGGGATATATGCATCAACATCATTAATACTGCGTGGTTGCGGAACTATATTTTGAACTCCGGCACCATTGACAAATTCTATACCAAAAGCCGGAACTCCAGGAGCAGGCTCAAGAGCCGGATCATCTAATGGAGGTGGTGGCGGATCAGTAAAGTTCAAGTTTCTGTTAGGAAATGGCAGTTTAATAATATTGACCGGTCGATGGTAAATATCATCAGGTGCAAAACGCTGAAAAGAATAGGTTCTTTCAATGTCGCGCACATTAAAATTTTGAGTTATTACATGGCTTTCGCCCGGCATATCCCTCATCAAAAAAGGAGGTTGGTCAGTACGCCAGCCTGCAAATACATAACGTCCATCGTATGTTTGATTCATTTCAAGCGCGATTTGCTCTATCAAGTTTTCAATTGCTGTTATCATAACCATTTTATCTTCCATTACATTGGAACCGGTAACAGCTCTTAAAAGCTCATCCTTGATTTGTGCAAAAATGCTGTCATCATCACGCAAAAGATTGAATAAAGATGACTCACTTACATTCATCCAAGCATGGGCACTTTCAACATTACGCTGATGCTGTTCTACATTAGAAAGGCGAGTGCGAAAACGCATTGCCCTGTTTGCCACTAACGGATCTTGGGAGGGTCTGCTTATTACCTTCTGAGATGTAGTTTGCTCATATAAGCGTTGCAAGTTTCTCATATTACGATTTATATTATTTAGAGATTGATTATGCTGCATCCAATTGGTGACGCGCATCAACTATTCCCCCTTTTTATATTTATATCAACTTTGCATCCTCAAATTAATTGTAGCTAAATTTAAGCAAATGCAAAATGATATGAACTCAAATTTTCACCCATTCACCCACTAGGTTAGGATATACATATCCGCTATTCAATTTCATAAAGCAACGAGTGAAAATTTGAGTGGTTAGTACACATTGGTTGTTACATTTTCAATTGTTCCAAAGCTGTTAATGCCTTTAAATTAATATTACTGGAAGCTGTGCGATTTTCTGATTGAATTTGTTCATATATCTCTTTACGGTGGATAGCGACATTTTTGGGAGCTACAAAACCAAGCTTTACCTGCTCGCCTTGTACTCCAATAACTATTACTTCTACATCAGTACCTACCATAATGGACTCGCCTTTTTTACGTGTAAGTGCAAGCATTCAATCACCTACCCGTTCCATTATCAACAGATATATTATTGTTTTGCGATAGCTCTTCAAAGATATAATGGCGCACTCCATATTCTTCGTTACTAGCTACTACCTGTCTACCCTTGCGGGTCTTTTTATTAATCACTATCGGAGCTTTTAAGTTAACCCTTAGTTTACTTAAATCTTCAGGTACCACAGCAATATTATAGTAAGAAAGCGGTGTACCTAAATCTTCTAACATTTCCGATTCTACTTTAGGATCATAATATGGTAGCACCTTTTTAACATTTATAAGGACAAAAGCCAAGTCCACATTTGCCGCAGATTGCATCCAAAAAAACAGTTCATTTTGACCGTCGCTTAATAAAACAAATTGAGTTTCCCATGCAAAGCCGGGCAAACCTTCTTCAAATGTAATAATATCATCTTCTGTAAAATTGATTACTCCAAAATGCTTAGTATCAAGTTGCATAACAGTACCTCTTCTTTCCACTAAGGG
>WQVX01000143.1 GCA_009785615.1 Defluviitaleaceae bacterium
ACCTCAACGGTGAAACAATACCACACATTTAAACTTTTGTGTGCAAATTGCAGTAAACTCTACTATAGGGGTACTTTAGTGCAATTTGAGTTAACAATTTGGTGCATTTGACATGTTGCTTTTTGTTAAAACAATCAATGATTTATATTAAAAAAGGAACCAAACATCATTTTGATGCTTGGTTCCTTCGCAGAAATTATCTTTACTTATATTTCCGTCCAAATCACGTATTATTAAGAATTCCATAATATACAACATCGTGGAAAATTCCTTTTATTTTTTCTCCATGTTTGCTTATGCCTTCAAGTTTCATTCCACATTTAGACATAACTTTTCCTGATGCTTCATTTCCTACATAATGACATGATTCAACTCGATTTAATTCTAAATTTTCAAAACATAATTTTAATACTGCGGACAGGGCTTCTGTCATATAACCTTTGCCCCAGTATTGACGATTTAATACATATCCAAAGCCGGCTTTTTCATGATCCGGCTTTAATCGCAGATCAATACAGCCTATACATTTTTGGTTTGATTTTAGCTCTATAGCAAAAATTCCGGATCTTGACCAATAATGCTCTACTATAGCCGCTTTTGCCTCTTCTACAGTTTTGACTCCATCCCAGGTTAAAAATTTCAAGGTTTCTTCATCACTTCCCCATTCAAGAATGTCAGGTGCATCTTCTTTCTTGAATTTACGAAGTATAAGACTTTGGGTAACAAGTGTTTCGTTGTCGTATAAGACTTCTTTATAATTTGCGACCATTATTAGCGTCATCTCCAGTCTAAGAATGTATTTGTAGTATTTGAAAAAAACCGGGAAAAGATATATCCACACATTGACTATTACATACCATGCTATCACCTTGAGCCGCTAAAGCGGCTATGGCAAGGCTCATTGCTAAACGATGATCTCCATGACTATTAAATTCTGCGCCATTAAGTGTAAACCCTCCTTGGATTACCATTCCATCCTGCTTTGGAATAATAGGTGTTTTATCAAAAAATTTGGAAAGCTCTTCTGAAATTGTTTGAATGCGATCCGTCTCTTTTACTCTTAATTCTTGCGCATTTTTAATTATGGTTTTGCCCTCGGCAAATAGGGCGGCTACTGCTATAGCCGGGATTTCATCAATTAAAGTAGGTATTTCTACTCCGGAAATAATTGTTGCTTTAAGCGGAGCATAACGGATTTCTATATCAGCAATAGCCTCGCCGCAATTAACGCGCTCGTTATGAAAACGAATATCTGCCCCCATGCGTTTAAGTACATGGATAATACCTGTGCGAGTAGGATTAACCCCAACGTCTTTAATCAGTATTCTTGATTTTGGTAAAATAGATGCCGCAACCATTAAAAAAGCAGCCGAAGAAATATCTCCCGGGATTGTTATGGATTGCGGTTTAAGCGGAGTTGATGCTCTGCGACTGATAATCAAATTACCTTTTTTTGCGATATCAGCACCAAAATATTTTAACATAATTTCCGTATGGTCACGAGTGGGGATTGGCTCTTCAATAATTGTTTCACCTTCAGCGTATAGACCGGCTAATAAAATAGCAGATTTTACTTGCGCACTGGCTACAGGCAAAGTATAGTTTATACCTTTAAGTTGGCGTCCTTTAATTGAAATAGGAGCATATTTTCCAATTATATTTGAACCCATTAAAGAAAGTGGGATTGTTACCCGCTCCATCGGTCTTTTTTGGAGAGATGCATCTCCGGTTATTGTGGTATTAAAGACTTGCCCGGCTAGTAATCCGGTCACTAAACGCAAGGTGGTACCACTATTACCTACATCCAAAGTGTTTAAAGGAGGAGAAAAGCTCCCGCTACTGTTTATCGTAAGGCTGGTTCCTTCTAAATTAATCTCTACTCCTAATAATTGAAAGCACCTTATGGTAGATAAACAATCCTCCCCTGTTAAAAATCCTTTTACTTCTGTAATACCTTTGGCCATGGCTCCAAGTATTACAGAACGGTGAGAAATAGATTTATCTCCCGGGATTGTATACGTACCGGATAGACGTTTACCTGCACCAAGCTTATCGCCAACAATTTTTACTTGCATTGTTTAACTCTCCTTCCTTTTTTGAGACTTTTGCAAGTCAGCTTTTATTTGTCACCACTCTTTTTGCGTATCAATATAATAAAGGATATAGGATCATAATGCTTATTTGAAATTGGTACTAATTGATAAGAAAGGTGATGAAATGGGAGCAGGCTTTCTGAAAGTTCAACTCTATATAGGCGATTATGCACTGCACGGCGATAGCATTACAGTATTTATAAAAAAAGACGGCGTCATTATCCATACGTTGCAAACGGACGAAAATGGTTCAAGCGAGGTAGTTACAATTGAATGTCCATGCCTAAAACACACGGATGGTCTAAATTTGGACGAAGAATTTTTTACTACTGTAGATGTAGATGTCCCTAAAGCTCAAGGTTATAAGGCAGCCAGAATTTACGATGTGCAAATTTTTGACGGAATCACTTCAATATTAAACGTGCATTTAGAACCCATAGTTCCCGGGGATTCAATTGAAGTGAATGAAACCTATGTCCCAAAAGAGCATGGTGTAGATATTGACAGAGACAATGGTTCGCCTGATAACTATGAATCCGGTGACGATTCAAATGATACCGTTTCAGTTTTTGAATCTGACGAACATCAAAGCCTGGCACCTATGCGCATGGATCCTCTACCTATGGATCCTATGGTTACAGATCCATTATCCATGAACCCGGAATCTTATGCTGCTAACATTCAAAGAAATGCCGGTGTAATTTCTCCAATTAACGTTCCGTTAGCCAATGAGGTCGTTGTTCCGGATTTCATTACTGTACACCTGGGCACTCCCAATGCTGCTGCTCGCAATGTTCGTGTACCTTTTAAAGAATATATCATAAACGTTGTGTGCAGCGAAATTTATCCGTTTTGGGAAGTTGCTGCTATTGAAGCCAATACACATGCTATAGTATCCTTTACACTTAACAGGCTGTTTACACACTGGTATCGTAGCCGTGGTCATGCTTTTGATATCACAAATAATATTCAATTTGATCAATTTTTTGTCTATGGCAGAGAAATATTTCAAAATGTGGCTCTTATTGTGGATAGAATTTTTAACCAATTTATTCGCAGACCGGGACGACGCGAGCCTTTCTTTGCGTCATATTGTAACGGAACCACATCAACATGCGCCGGTATGAGTCAGCATGGTACCCAAGCATTGGCAAGGCAAGGATTTACTCCTATACAAATTTTAAGGCATTATTATCCCAATGATATTACTATCGTACAATCCACCAATTTTGGCCCCAGAAATCCGGGAGCTTATCCCGGCACTGCTTTGCGTCAAGGCTCTACAGGAGATAACGTACGCCTACTACAGATATATTTAAATCGGATCTCCGGCAACTGGTGGATTCCGGCTATCCAAAACCCTAATGGCATTTTTGGGGCTGATACTCATGCAACGGTAGTTGCTTTTCAACGATTGTTCAACTTGGTTCCGGATGGAGTAGTAGGCCCCATAACCTGGTATGAAATTATTAGAATATATGTGGCTGCTCGCAACTTGGCAGAGCTAATAAGTGAAGGGCAACGTTACAGTATTGGTAATACCCCTCCTACCGTTGTTATACGCCAAGGTGCCCGCGGGGAAGCAGTAGTAGAGTTGCAATTTCTTCTTAATTTTATTGCTGAATTTTATAATGATTTGCCCTTTGTAGTGGAAGATGGTGTATTTAGAGATAGTACACGATTGGCAGTTATTGATTTTCAAAGAAGGTTTGGATTAAACCCGGATGGGATTGTAGGCCCTCTCACCTGGAACAGGCTATATGAAGTATATAGAAGGCTTAGGAATACTGTGCCTTTGCCGCCACCATCTTCAAATATACCACCCTTTCCGGGAATCCCATTACAGGTTGGAAGCCAAGGTGATAATGTGCGGCTAATGCAGACTTATTTAAATGCTATAGCCCGAACACATCCTTCCATTGGAACTTTAGTTGTAGATGGTATTTATGGCCCCAGAACTCAAGCTGCCGTAAGAGAATTTCAGCGAATTTTTGGCTTAACCCAAGATGGCATTATTGGGCGGGATACGTGGTATAGAATTGTAGATGAATTTAATCTATTGCAAAATACCCCTACTCCACCGCCGCCGCCATTACCGCCGCCTCCTCCTCCACCGCCACCACCTCCAACCGGGCCGCCATTTCCCGGCACAAGCCTGCGTGTAGGATCTCGTGGTGAAAATGTCCGAACCATGCAGCGGATGCTAAACAATATTGCGCGTGTGTATCCTATAATACCGGGCAACCTTACAGAAGATGGTATCTTTGGGCCTATTACAGAAGCATCTGTTAGAGCTTTTCAAACTTTCTTTGGGCTAACGGCCGATGGGATAATCGGCCCCATTACCTGGGGGCGAATTGTAGACGTAAATGCAAACTTGCCTAATATTACTGCACCAAGGTTTCAGGGTAATTTGCAAGTAGGATCACGGGGAGATAATGTGCGAATTCTACAGCAGCATTTAAATGACCTGGTACCTTTTTACCCTACTATTGCACGGCTGAATGTAGATGGTGCTTTTGGGCCAATTACTCAAGGTTCTGTCATGGCGTTTCAACGAGCTTTTGGAATGGCAGCTAATGGCATAGTCACTCAAACTGTTTGGAATTTGCTTGTTTCTATGAGGAATCTTTTGGCACCGGGCAGTGCAGGAAGAACCGTGCCAACATTTGCAACAAGTGCAGGATTTGAGACATTTGAACCCGAACGTGAGTCAAATATGGGATATTCAGATGTTGACATTGATAATGAATTCTCGCATGAACCATTTGATCAAAGCTCGTGGAATGCAAATACATCTGATACGATACCCGATTTTGCACCTCAGCAACAAAATAAGCCGCCTATGTCTCAAGGTGTTGATAAATTAGCTTTAATGCTAGCGTTAATGTTGTTACGTGAAAAATAAGCAGTTGTATAACAATTAAAAAAGAGCGTTTTTTTCGGGAAGTTAATCGAAAGGAACGCTCTTTTATTTGCCGGAAGCAAGCCCGCAATTGGTCTCATTTTGATTGGATATCAAGATTTGCTGTACCATAACTTAATAAGGTATACTGTTAGCTATTGATATATTAGATCTACAGCCAATTGGAGGGTCATATGAATACTAAAGCCTTACAAACACTAGAATACACTAAAATAATTGAACTTTTAACAGGCTATGCAGTTTCTGAAATGGGTAAAAGCATGGCGGCAGAACTTGTTCCTATGACACAGTTAAAAAATATTGAGCGCGCTCAACAAGAAACTACAGAATCTACTACTCTTATTTTGCGCAAGGGCAGCCTTCCCCTTGGAGGAATCCGCGATATCCGCAGTTCTCTTCAACGTGCATTAGTAGGCGGTATGCTTAACATAGAAGAGCTTCTTCATGTAGGAGACTTTCTATATGTTTGTGGTAAAATTCAAGACTATGGTTTTCCTGATGAACGCTATGAACCTTGTACACTGCTCCAGCCTCTCTTTGATGGCGTTTTTGTAGCTGATTCATTGGAGAATGAAATTAAACGATGCATTTTAAATCAGCAAGAGCTATCTGATTCTGCCAGTGCTGCTTTGGCGGATATTCGGCGTAATATTCGTAATTCTAACGGCCGTATACGTGATCATTTAAATGGTCTAATACATTCTACAGAATACAAAAATATGCTTCAAGAAACCATAATAACTATACGTAACGATCGTTATTGCGTACCTGTTAAGGCAGAATACAGAGGCTCCTTTCCCGGAATGATCCACGATCAATCTTCATCCGGCGCAACCTTATTTATAGAACCTTCCGGCGTTGTTCAACTTAACAACAAAATAAAGGAACTTTTTTTTGAAGAGCGCAAAGAAATCGAAAAAATCTTACTGCGCCTAAGTGGAATGGTTGCTGATCAAGCTGAGTTGCTTTCTGCAAATATTGATATGCTTACCCGCCTGGATTTTATCTTTGCCAAAGGAGAATTATCTCTTTCTATGAGAGGCACTCAGCCGATTTTTAATGAAAAAGGCTTTATTGACATTAGAAAAGGGCGGCATCCGCTATTATCTAATGATACAGTTGTACCAATGGACATTTATCTGGGCAAAGATTTTACTACTTTGCTAATAACCGGGCCAAATACCGGCGGCAAAACAGTGTCTCTTAAAACTATTGGCCTTTTTACATGCATGGGGCAAGCAGGACTTCATATCCCGGCTTTTGATAATTCTGAATTGGCTGTTTTTAGTGACGTCTTTGCAGATATCGGCGATGAACAGAGTATTGAGCAGAGTCTCAGCACATTTTCTTCGCATATGAGAAATATTGTTGGGATATTAGAAAAAGTGCAAGATAATGCCTTGGTACTGTTAGACGAGCTTGGTGCAGGTACTGATCCTACAGAAGGAGCCGCTTTAGCTATCGCAATTTTGCAATATTTACATGACAGGCAAATACGCGCCGTAGTAACTACTCACTATAGCGAGCTTAAAGTATACGCATTGGGAACGCCGGGGGTGGAAAATGCCAGTTGCGAATTTGATGTCGAAACACTAAGGCCAACTTATCGGCTATTAATCGGTATCCCGGGTAAAAGCAATGCATTTGCTATCTCGCGACGTTTAGGATTGCCGGAGCATATCATAGATCATGCCAAAAACGTCCTAAGCCATGAAGATATTCGCTTTGAAGATATGATTACGGATTTAGAGATCAGCAAAAAAACAGTTATGATGGAAAAAGAGCGAGCGGAACAGTATAGACGTGAAGCTGAGAAATTACAAAAACACTTTGAAACTCAGCAGGAAAAGCTTAAAAATCAGCGGGAAAAAATCTTACAAGAAGCTAAGGCAGAGGCGTTAAAACTGGTACGAGAGGCTAAAGACCAAGCCGATGAAATGTACAAAACCTTTCAAAAACAATTACGAGAATCCGCCAGCCAAAAAGATATCGAATCTTCTCGCCAAACAATGAGAGATCAGTTATCCGGAATGGAACAAGAAATGCAAACTTCAAATGCAGAAAAAAGAAAATTAAAACCTCTATCTAAAAATTTACAAAAGGGAGACAAAGTGTTTGTCCACTCTCTAAATCAAACAGCTTCCATTATAAGCCCTCCGGATGGTAACAGCGAAGTTATGGTTCAGGCCGGTATAATGAAAATAAAAGTTAAGCTAGAGGATTTATCTTCAGATGAAACAGCAGAAAAGGCCGCAAAATCATCATTAAGATCATCTGCAAACAAATCTCATAGTTTAAAAGCAGGTAAGGCCAGGCATATTTCTTCAGAAATAGATTTGCGTGGGCTTATGGTTCACGAAGGTACAGAAAAGGCAGAAAAATATTTGGATGATGCTTATTTAGCGGGCTTAGGACAAGTGACTCTTATACATGGAAAAGGTACGGGTGCTCTTAGAAAAGCCATTCATGTTCAATTAAAAAGACATCCTTATGTGAATAATTTCCGTTTAGGCACTTTTGGAGAAGGAGAAGATGGGGTTACTATTGTAGAATTGAAGTAAGAAGCTGTATTAAGTCATTCAATCGATGACAAAATGAGACCGGTTGCGCTAATTAATTTCCGCCAATCATCAGCATTTTATCCAATAAAAAATCCGCCTAAAATTTAGACGGAGATCAATACTTGCAAAATTTACAAGTTCATGTTACTATCTGTTTACAAGTTTAGCTTGCTGTAGCCTTTAAGATAGCTACAGCGTTCGGGAGGTGTATAGCAAGTACATCAACCGACGCTTGCAGGGATGATATCGAGCATCATCCACACACAAACACAGGAAACCTATCGCTGTAGCAATAGGCATTATACTCTATTTCCGCCTGTAGTACAAGAAAGGCGCGAAAAGGCGGCGGGATATAGGGTCGTGTTTATTATGCAGCCGGCTTTATAGGTGTGCTTGATGTTTGAGTCCTTTTACATATTGTTTTATTATGATAATTGGGCGTGTGGGTGATTTCAACCTTTAGGGTTGACTCCCTGCACGCCTTTTTGCGTGCATAATAAAAT
>WQVX01000144.1 GCA_009785615.1 Defluviitaleaceae bacterium
TCTTTGACAATTATCTTAATATAATTATCTTTTATTCTGCCGCCACGACTGTTAAAATCAACATTATCATTTTTTATTCCTTCGATTTCTTTCCAGCTAATGTGTCCTATATGTATAAAATTTGAATTAACAGTTATCCCGGTATGATCCATTACAATACCATGTTTTTTATTTATTAGCATCACAGTAAGTCTTGTAATTATAAAGCCAAAAGATATAATTGCGATAATACAAATTACTTGATATAAAATATTAGGATAACTTTCAAAATCAAAATACATTAGTAATAACCAAATTGCGGCAGCTTCAAACGATATTAATAACAAAAACCATGGAATAATTTTTCCCTTATTTAAATAATATTCAATTTTTCTGTTACTCATATTGTTTCCTTCTCTAAATGCTATTGTATTTTATCACAACATTTTCATCATATATTATGTGCAGCACCGCTTTTTTGGGGGGATAGACATAAACTATGAGTGACTGTCACTATTCAGAAACTGTTGCGTTTTTTATTTTGACATTATATGTATTGTATCACCCCTGTTATGATTCACAATAAAATTACTAAAAAGTATCAATAATTCATTTATCCTGCCCTGTGCTATATTCTCAATAAGAATAATTGTAGAAATATATTCATAAAATATTTTACCTTCCATAAGTTCATCATGATTCACAGCCATTGTTCTTTGTTCTATATGACCATTATAAATATTTTCCTGTTCGTCGCTATCAGCATTACGCGGTTGAAAATGATTTAGCACACTAACTGGAATTTTATCTCCGAATATTCTTGTTGTTGAAACTGATTTTGAACGCACTCGATTGTTGTGATTTCGATGGTAATACATATGAATTGAAAAATTAGCATGCCCTAATTCTGTTAAAACATTTTCAATTTTTCCTCTTATCTCAAGTTTTTCATTTTCGATAAGATGCTCTAAATTGTTTGGTTGGCAAGAAGTAATTCCTATCTTTAAAATTAAAAGTAAAACATAGTATTTTCTCATGTTATTCCCCAAATGATCTTCTTGATGTTATAAAAATTGTATCACCACGGTTAGTGTTTCCTATATGCATATTAAGTATTTTTAGTAATTCGTTTCTTTGATTATCTGCAAGGTAATCAAAAATAATCAATACTGAAATATAGTCAAAAGTAATTGTTGTGTTTCCCATCCTGGAATGATCGTAATTCGATATTGTTGTCCTTTGTTCAAAATGCCCGTTAAAATCATTTAGAAGCATTGTCCAAAAATCATCATGCCTGAACAAATTGCGATCTTCGGCGGATTCAATTAATGGTAATAAACCATCACCAACTGCTCGTGTTACTCTTACTGTCCTTGTCGAAGGAAAATTCCCAATTGATTTATGATGATGTATTTTTATAGTATAATCAGAGAACCCCAATTCCTGCAACAAATTACTTGTATTTTCGTAGATTCTCATTTTTTCAATTTCTAAAAATGGGTCTATATTGTTGGTTTTTGCACAGGAAAATGTAAAAAAGGCTACAATAATTAACAATACAAATTTACCCATAAAACACCACGCTTAAATGAAATAATATATGATGTTTTAATATCTGTCAAGTGTTCTGCGGAATCAGAAAATGCAGTACAGGCATTTTTGTGCTAATCATGTGTTATGCGAAGTACGGGTTTTTTCAATAATGCATTTTTTTATTCGTGGCGAGGGTTTAATACCCCGCCGAACCGAAGGTTCGACTTCAGGGCGTTTTCTAAAGGTATTAAACCCGAGTCCAATACCTTTAGAGAACAACATACCTCGTCCCTTCAGGGCGAGGTTGTTGATTTGATTTGCCATTGCCCATCATATAATAAATATGTACCAGCTCTTCTCTCATTAACGATATATAATTCATCAAAACCATTATCAAATGCATTTATTAAAGGCAGTTCGTTATTTATATTTGATTTATTAGAATTAAATAATAAATTATCACCAATGATAATTTTTGTTAATTGGTTAGCAATAAATGCGCCAGAGCCGATATAAGTAACACTATCAGGAATGTTAATGTTAGAGAGGCGGTTCCAATAAAAAGCAGCCGAGCCTATCGAGATAATATTATTTCCTAAAGATACATACTCTAAATTATTACGCATAAATGCATCGGCGCCTATTGAAACAACGCTATTAGGTATTATAAGACTTCGTAACAGATTTCTTCCAAATGCGCCATTACCAATATATTTTACATTATTTCCTATTGTAACATTTGTTATATGATTACCACCAAGACGGCTGCCACCCCCAAAAGCCATATCACCAATATAAATAACATTATCTGGAATAGTAATGCTTGTCAGGTTATTCCAAAAAAATGCTGATCCTCCGATAGTTATAACACTGTCAGGTATAGTTAATTCCGTCAGTTCGTTGTGAGAAAATGCATGTTCGCCGATTAATGTAATACCATCAGGAATTAAAACGCTTCTTAGGTTTTTTCTACTGAATGCATTGTTTCCTATAGCTATTATAGACATACCTTCAATTTGTATGGGAATAATAATATACATATAATTACCAATATAATCTACAATAGTACCATAATCGTTTAATATTATGTCATATTTTGTTAGTTCATGCGGTATAATAGATGTTTCAAAATTCGATGTATTAATATTTCTTTTATAACAAGCATTTGTAGAATATTGTTCGATTTTTTCACCAGAACGCCTTTCATTTGAAGTATTTTCTCTTAGATTACATGCTGATATGAACATTGCCATACACAGCAATAATTTTGTTAAGATATTTTTCATTTCTATTTCTCAAATATATTATAACATTTTTAATTTATATTGTACAGTTATTTCTTTTACAACATATTCAAACCATCCCTATTAAATATATCTACAAATCTCCTTCTTCTAATGCGATATAAACTTTCATTGATTGGCGGATCAAATATGCTGAATATTATTATATATTCAGCATACTCATTTTTGCTTATTATAACATTTGAAAAAAGACCCCCTCTTGCAGAAAACGAAGCAACTTCTTCAATTGAAAAAATGCCTGTTCTTTCAAAAATTATCTTATCCTCATTTTTTATTTTGATCTTAAAAGTATTTATGTTTGCTAGATTTCTGAATATTATTTTATCCCATAGTTCAGTTCTGCCGGAAACGTTTATAACATTGCCATTTATTGACATACTAATATCATAATAAAGTGTATTTTGAATAATTAGATTAAAAGCATTAGCTTCAATATTATCTTCAATTATATATAAAATTATATTCAAAATAAAAAATAATGAGATACTAATAATTGTGATTATTAATATTTTCTTTTTCTTCATGGCGTAGTGTTAATAGTGTGTTAAGTACAGATTGCACACTTTTTTTGATGATTATGAAAATAACCATCTTATTTTGAATGATTTTAATAAACCATTATGGTCAAATGCTAAAATGGAACGAGTGAATCCCCATACACCTATATCTTCGGTAATATATATAATATTTTTATCCACTAAATCTACTTTTTTTAAATCTATATCTAATAAGGTCCAATTAAAGTAATCAAATGAAATGGAAGAAAATAAATTGTAAAATAATTGCAAGTAATTATCTTCATTTATCATTATTTCAAATGTGATTATTCTGTATTCATTAAAGAATTCGTTTTTGAATAATACAAAATTTATATTTTTACTTTCAAAATAATAAAAATAATCATTAACATCAGGATAATGCCTGTTTTGTTCTATTCTTATTTCTACGCTTGGTTCATCATTGATATTAAATTTAAACAATATTTCTTCTATAGTTCTATATCTTAATTGTAAGATAGAATTCTCAAGTAAGAAATCATTTGCTATATTTTCTCTAAAATATAAAATATTTCTAAATTCTTCTAATAATGATTCCATATTACGCATTAGTATAATAGGTACTTCATTTATAACAATATTTTCATTTGTGATAATTTCTGCTTCAATTGATGTAATTTCAGTATTTGAACCAGTATTTTCGATATTTACTTTGTTTTTTCTTGCACAACCAAATATCATTATTGCAATAAATATAAACAAAAATATTTTTCTCATTATTTCCTCTCAATTAAGTAATTTTACCCAATATTTTAAATTTTGTCAATGCAAAAATAATATATTATTCATCGGGACACACTGTGGCAACTTGCGCATAACGTTTAAAAGGTATACACCTAGTGTCAGGCGCAAACATTCTGTATCTGGCACCTAAAAATATTTCCTAATATTTTCCATTTTCAGTCAAGCAAAAAGGCACTTTCAACCCATATATAGGTATATCATTTTGAAAGTATACCTATGCGAAGGGGTGAGCGTTTTTTTGCAAGAGCTGTTAATACCCCGCAGCTCTGCTGCGGAACTGCGTCGCAGACACTGGGTGCAGGACTCTGCCATGCGGTATAATTCTATTTATTTTAATTTGCATTATCCAATAAATTCATCCAATCTCTTGAACCATATAAAAAACGTAATATAATAATATCTTTTTCTATAACTGTATAAAATAACATATAATTTTTTACCATTACAAATCTGAATCCTTTAGAAGCCAAATATTTATCTGGTACTGCTGGGTACATATAAGGATTTTCTTTTATCTTTTTATAAGTCTTTCTTGCTTCTTCTTTTAAATTATTTGCGGCAATATGGTTTTGTAAATCCTGTTTTATATAATTAACAGCAGATTTTAATTCATTACGATAATATTCAGAAAGTTGTAATTTATACATTAAAACCTTACATTAAATCAATTTCTCTATCCATTTCTTCTTCGGTCAAGAAATTTCCATTTTTTACATCATCTAATGCTTCTTCTAATAACCTGTATAATTTTTGCCTACCAGATATTTCTTCAAAGGTTTCAATGCTCATTACGGCAAGATCACCAGCTCCGTTTTTGGTAATGAATATGGGTTCACGAAATTTATGGCAAAAATCAGAAATTTCTGTGTAATTACTGCTTAAATCAGCACAGTTTCTAATAACAGGCATAGTATCCTCCAAAAAATGTATATTAAGTGTAAAACACTTTACAAGTATTGTCCAGTAAGCTTTTTAGCTTTCCCACGTCAGTCTAATTTGGACTATCAATATAAAACATGAGTGACTGTCACTTTTTGGGCAATTGATAAATAACAAAATATATCGCAAAATACTTCATGGACTATATTGCTTTGATTCTTGTTGCCGTGAGCCTTGCGATGGATGCTTTTGCTGTTGCGATTTGTAACGGGATAACCATAAAGAATGTTAAAATATATCATGCGGCAGTGGTTGGTTTTATTTTTGGCGGATCTCAATTTATTATGCCGTTGGGCGGTTATTTTTTGGGAAGTCTCTTTCTTGTATATATAGAAAGTTTTGCGCACTGGGTTGCTTTCGCTCTGTTGGCAGTTATCGGCGTTAAAATGTTTTTAGATACTTTTCGGGCGGGTAAGGAATGTGAATCAATATCAGATGAGCTGAGTTTTTCATTTCTAAAGCTTTTTGCACTTGGGATTGCTACCAGTATCGATGCTTTGGTAGTTGGAGCAAGTTTACCTGTTGTAGGCTGGAATATTTGGGTTTCCGCTGTGGTGATAGGCGGAGTAGCTTTTGCCTTTTCATTCATTGGTGTTTTGGCAGGCAAAGTACTGGGGGCTCGTTATCAGAAAAATGCAAGCAGATTAGGCGCACTTGTACTGATAGGGATTGGTCTTAAAACATTGCTGGAACATTTTATTGTTAATGGTTAAGAGTGGAAACATTTTCAAAAAATTGAGGGTTTTAATTTTGTTGCTGCCTTCTGTTTACAATCGCCCTGTTCGACAATAATTGCCTGTCATTCGGAAATTCCGCCAGTCCTTCGTTTAAGATACGAGTCGCTTCATCGAAGTTTTGACTGTTCCAGGCTGCGGCAAAACGGTTGTGATAATCTGCGGCAAGGTTGGATCTGTATGTTTGCAAGGTTTGTTCCCAATCACGGTTAGTGCCGAAACGTGAAACGGCGTTTTCTATGAAAATAATAGCCGCTCTCCAATCATGGTTTGGCGGCGCGCGAATAATTGCCGAAGTTCTTTGAACAGCGAACGTTATGAGCTCTGCCGCCCGCCTGTCGTCTAACCTGTTGTTAGTTTGCGCTAAAACGATCGCTTCGATTATAATGTTTCCTTCATCAACATCGGTAATTCCACGTGCGGCGTGTAAAAGTTCAGCATCGACTACAATAGAATCAAGTCTTATCAACTCATCTGGTGATAAAAATAATCTGTGGCTTTCCAGAAAATTTCTGGCGTCCACAATTCTTCTGTCTCTCATAAAACGGACTATACGATTATTAACTGAAGTCATGATAAACTCCGGCCATCGATCTGGAGCAGGGTAAACCGCAGATGCCGCAATAGCCCAACGCAGGGCGTCTTCTTCTCTGTTTGATCTTAATAAAGACGCTCCGTAGTTTATCAGCCTGTCTAAAAGTTCCCTTCTTGGGTCTGCAAATATCGACTCCGATCCTTGAGATTCAAATCTGTTTGCAGAAGATAAATCTCCTAAAAGCATTGCAGTGCGGTCAACGGCAAGCGGGACAGCTTCGACAAAGCGATTTTGTCTTTCCGCCTGAACGATTCTATTGTTAAAAATAACAGATATAAGTTCGATTTGACTGATCGTCTGACGGTCACGGAAATTTTGTGCAGGTACATACGCAAAACCTGTAACACGGCCGAACTCGTCGTGGAATTCTCTGCGGTTACCCGGGTCAAAACCAAAACGATTTGTGGTTTCGACATCGATGTCTTGTCCGTCAATATGGGCAATTATAAAAGCGTGATCTCTTGTTATTACGCCGCTTGTATTTATTCCCGCAGATGTGCTTAAAATCATGTAAAGTACAGAAGATGAAACACAGTTAAATCTGCCGTTTGTAAAAACTGTATCAACTCTGGTTTGATAGAGAGAGTATGCTCGTAAAATGTTACCGTGCAAAAAGGTTAGGATAAACTCTGCTCTCTCTCTGCCTGAGACAGGAAGTCCGCCTGAATTGTGCAAGGCGTTAACAGCGTCACGAATTCTTGGCATGGCGGAAAGGGTAGTGTCTCCCGATGCCCACAGGCTTATTTCGGCAAGTTCTTCCCATGATAAATTGTTATTTCGCTGGGTAAGGGCGAAGTATTCAAGCGCTCTTTGCTCTGGAACAATTCGTGGAAATGTTATTTGCCTGTTTTGGGCATAAAGTACCGACGGGAATCCGGCTAAAACTAAAAGGCATACTATAATTTTTAACATATATTTTTACTCCACTCTTTACTATACCAAAAACAACATAATTTGTAAAATGATACAGGAGATAGAATGACGGAATTTGATTTAATTATTGTTGGCGCCGGGCCTGCCGGTCTTGTAGCGGCTCAGTATGGCGCAAGAGCCAATTTAAAAGTAGAAGTTATCGAACAATTATCCGCTGGAGGGCAGGCTCTATTGATTGACGTGCTTGAAAATTATCCCGGTAATGTTGGGCAGGAAAGAACCAACGGAGACGAATCGGCCGAGCCCAAATCAGGTTTTGATTTTGCTATGGATTTACATCGTCAGGCTGAAAACTTTGGGGCGTCATTTTTATTTAATAAAGTAGATTCAATCAAAAAAGAAACGGATAGTTTTGAAATTAATTTGATAGATGGAACAAAACATTCGGCAAAGGCCGTAATAATAGCGACAGGCGCAAAACCCCGTATGTTGGGTGTTTCGGGAGAACAAGAATTTTCCGGCAGAGGCGTTTCTTACTGTGCCACTTGTGACGGCAATTTTTTTAAGAACAAAAAAATCTTTGTGGTTGGCGGCGGAGATGCAGCCTGCGATGAGGCTCGACATCTAGCAAAACTGACTTCA
>WQVX01000145.1 GCA_009785615.1 Defluviitaleaceae bacterium
CCTTATTGAGAGTTATTTTATTAATAGAAAATAGGTAGACAGTAAAAAAGGATCGTTAGTTACTTTATTGCTAATAGCGCAAATATAAGGGTTTAAGATATTCCAAAATAATAGAAAAAGTGATATATCCTTAAACTAAACTAAAAACCCACATAGGCGTCACCTCCTTTGCATAAATCTACAGTCCCTTATTTTGGTGGTAGACCTGCGAAACAGAGTAAAATGTAGGGATGCCTATCGTGCATTTGTATGATTTTACCACATTGCTAATGTTTAGCCTTTTGGCAACATGATCGTAAGGATGCACAACGGGGGGAACGCACCCCCATATTTTACTAAATTTCACAGGTTTTATTGATTGAGCGGATTATATCAAAAAACATTTTGTTAAGCAATGCAATATACCACTTATTAATAATATTATTAAAGGTTAAGACTTAAAGATTTAACAAGTTATCAATTAAACAAATTCTTTAGTCTTATCTAAGCGTAAAATTTCAAAATATTCTTAACAGCGACAAAATAATTCAAATAAAATCATAAATGACATATTTAGTTCTTTACATTTCTAACATCTAATATTATAATGACTTTTAGTTAATCATTTTAATGATTTTAGGGATCTGGTTGCGTTATATAAATAGAGAGGGAGAAAAAAACAAATGGATTTAGTTTCAAAAGAATACCTACTAAAACTATTTTTTGCCATAGGAGGGAACCATAAACCTGATGAGAGCAAAATTATAGAAAATAAGTTGAAAGGCTATGATGCCCTTTATGAGGGAGATGCTCAAATTAACGATTTGCTACGAATATCACATGTTGAAGAGATTGAAAGACATTATAACAGTTTTTGGGAAGCTCGTGATATACTCGCTCCAACACTAAAAAGACTTGCAAATGAAACAGACTTGGATGAATGGGATGTCAGGATTTTAGCTGTATCCATTGGTCATATAGATAATTTTGAGAATATACAGCCAAGGTTTGAAAAAAAATTCTTAAACGGATTGGAAAAACATTACTCCGGTAAGCCGGAATATGATACTATTAAAATGGCTTTTAATTATAATATTTCATGTCGATTGTTAAGAGCAAAATTCCTTGAAAGGGAAAATGTTCTTGAGTCTACTAAGAAATTGCAGGATATGTTTGATGCGTATATCGAAATACTATTAGACATTTTTAATAAAGATAAAGAAAAATTTCTTTTGTTTGAAACAGTAACTTTAATTCGTAAAGGGGCTTTTTACAACGATCATGCTCTTATAGAAAAAGGTTTTGAGATGCTAGAATACAACAAAGAAAATGAAACATATAAAATAATGAGATGTGAGTGCGTAGATTATCAAATTCATGTTGATATTAACAGCACCAAGGCAAGTTTAAATACTGCTATCGGAAAAAATATCAAAAAAGAAAGAACTACCCGTAAAATGACCCAAGAAAAACTGGCAACCATACTTGGTGTTGAAGCCGCTACTGTCAGCAACACAGAACGCGGAACAAAAACTATATTTGCTGTGGATTTAATTATAATAGCAAGAATCTTTGGAATATCTTTAGATGTTTTAACGGGATTTGAATTAGCCGACTGCCAAAATAGTGAAGATCTCAAACTTCAACAATTGATCCACATTTTTAACAGGCTTACCGCAAGCGAGCAAGATCATTTGATACAAATAGCTGAGAGTATTCTTGAACTTAACGAGCACAGAAAAAACACGCCTCTTGAGATTTCCAGATCGGACGATGCTAAATAATTTACAATAAAATCCATAAAAAGGGAGAGGATTCATATGTATTATTATTATTTGTTTATTACTTGTTTTTACTTGCTTTTTGAACCTTTTATCCACGTAGCCAAATAATTAAAACAGTGTTTACCACTTTAGAGTCAACCGGTCTCATTTTGTTACCGGTTGAAGATGTGGTTTTATACTAAAACATAAGACGCCGCCTGCCGTAGGCGGCGTTTTTAAAAGAGAAATAAAGAAACTTTTTAAAATTATAAGAGGAGGAGTCATTTTATGAAAAGAGCAAAAATTACTGTTATTATGCTAGTTGCAATGCTGATACTGGCAGCCTGTGGTGCTGATAACCGGGCACCGACTCAAGCAGTAACTGGTGGAGTTAACCAAGATGCAACACAGGCAAGTGATGGGGGTACCATTGAAATTAGAGTAGCTTGGTGGGGTTCTCAGTTGCGGCATGATAGAACTGTAGAAGTTATTAACATGTTTATGGATCAATATCCTCATATTCGTGTATTGCCGGAATTTTTTGACCCTGATGGATATTGGATTGCCCTCAATACCAGGGCTGTAGCAAGAGATGTGTGGGATGTATTCCAATTGGGATCAAATTTCCCTGTTTATCGGGACAATATCTTAGTTTTAAATGATTTGATAGCCCAAGGGCATATTGATGTATCAAATACATCAAACGAATTTATTGAAATTACAAGCGATGTAGGTGAGGTTGTAGGTATTTCTAATGGCGTAAATGCCTGGGGTATTGCTTACGATCCTGCTATCTTTGAACTAGCCGGAGTGCCTCTTCCGCATATACGCTGGACTTGGGAAGAGTTTGAGGCTATGGCTTTAGGCATTCATGAATCTTTAGGTATATGGGGAATGAGCCGGTTTGGTACCAATCCCGGCGGCCCTGTGCTAACTCAATTTTTAGTGCAGCAAGGTGTAGACTTTTGGCATGAGTATGATAATACGCAATTAGGCTTTGATGATCCTTCATATCTAGTGCCTTTTTTTGAATTATGGCGTACTTTAGTGCAAGCAGGTGCAGCTCCGGATCCGGGAGCAGCTATGTTGATAACAGATATTGAAGGCGACCCGGTTGTAACAGGTCTTGCCGCTATGACATACATAGCGTCCAACCAGTTTGTTGCTTTGGCCAATGCCGCCGACAGACCTTTGAGTATGTTACCATTGCCTGCTTTTGATCCTTATAGCTCTTTAGGGCGCGATGTTGTATCCTCTCAGATGTTTTCTATCGCTAATAATTCCCGGCATCCTGAAATTGCAGCGAAGTTTATCAGCTTTTTCCAAAATAATATTGAAGCAAATCAAATATTACAAGGTGAGCGCGGTATTCCTATCATGAATCATGTACGGGAAACTTTGCAAGCCGAAGCTGATCCAATGGTGGCAGAGACATATGCATTTATCGGCATGATGAACTACCTTGGTGGAGGTGCTGCCGCTGTGTTTGGCAATCCAAACCAGAGCGAAATTGAGGCTATGGCTAATCTTTTACTTGACGAAGTTGTATTTGACATGACCACTCCGGAGCAAGCCGCCCAAGAATTATTTGAATTTGCACTTAGTATTATTTCATAAAATTTTGTAAAGCTGCAAAGGCTAATTTAAGGGTAGCAAAAGTTTTGTTGGGAGAAAAAGTTTAAGACCCTAAGTAAAGTGAATTTTTGGGGTGTATTATGAAAAATGAAGTTGTTATTAAAAATACTTTCCATAGTAATACCTTTAGGAAGTCTCTTACTAAAATTTTTTTGCTTTTTGCTAGTGCTGTCTTTACATTTTTCAGCCTTAGTTCTCTTTTAACTCCAACTGAAAACGCCGGGAGAATTACAGGATTTTTGGGACTGCTAATTTTTGGCGGTTTTCTTATTTGCACTTCTATCCGGATGATATTAGAAACACATGTTGTTACTATCTCAGATAGAGGTATTAAATTTCCTAAACGTGATATCATTCTATGGAAAAACATTGAACGTATAGAAAAAAGGTATGGTTTTCTTAGTAAGAGCTTAGAAAATGTGAGAATTACTTATAAACCTGAAAACAAAAAAGAGTCAAGCTATGAATCCATTGAAACATTTGCGTCTGCTTATACTGCCCGTGAAGTAGTAAAGATATTGAATAAATATAAAAAAATTTATACTAATATTCCCTCAAATTAGATTGATATACAAGAGGATTAGCCGCTATTTGACTCTAGTGTAAGTAGACCATCCGACACAGTTATACATTAGTCCGGTGAGTTTTTGGGGTCTAATCCTCTTGTGCTTTTAGAGAGGTTGATAAAAAATGAAAAATATAGCTGTAAACAAGGGCAAAAAACCTAAAAGCCTTTCTCAATTTATGGATAATGAGACGGTGGCGGGATATGTTTTTGCCCTTCCTTTTATTGTTGGATTTTTGTTTTTAATGGCAGCTCCTATGGCTTTGTCTTTTTATTATTCTTTCACTGAGTTTGATATGCTATCCACACCAACATGGGTTGGTCTTGATAATTATGTAAGGATGATGAATGACAGACGCTTTACCGGTTCTGTTAGAGTTACGTTTAGATTTGTATTTCTTTCGGTGCCGGTGCGTTTGGTATTTGGCTTAATGCTTGCTTATGTACTAACACGAAAAGCCGCAGGGGTGCATTTTTATCGCTCCGTTTATTACTTGCCTACATTGATTGGCGGTTCTATTGCTGTTGCTTTGGTATGGGGGCAACTCTTTCAAAGGCAAGGTGTTGTTAACGTGCTGTTTAATGCAGTAGGTCTTGAAGGCGTTAACTGGTTTGGAAACCCTAATACTGCTTTGTATCCTCTTATTTTAATGTCTGTATGGCAATTTGGTTCTTCTATGCTTATTTTTGCGGCCGGTTTAAAAGATATTCCTGAAACTTATTACGAAGCAGCAGAAATTGATGGTGCTAACAAATGGCATGTGTTTTTTAGAATTACTTTGCCGTGTTTGTCTCCAATTATTTTATATAATTTGGTTATGCAAACTATAGCAGCTTTTATGACTTTTACCCAAGCTTTTATCATTACCGGTGGTGGGCCGGCAAATGCCACCAATTTTTTAGCATTGTACATATATAACCATGCATTTAATTGGTTTAACATGGGATATGCTTCTGCAATGAGTTGGGTATTATTGATGATGGTAGCTGTAAGTACTGCAATCATATTAAAGACATCTAAAAAATGGACATTTTATGCTAATGAGTAGAAAGAAAGGGGCATACTATGCTAAAAATGAAACAATTCTATAAATTCTTATATCATTTTTTAGTGATTTTCTTTGGTTTTGTAATGGTGTACCCTGTACTGTGGATGGTATCAGGCGCACTTAAAACTAATGTAGAAATTGCCGCAGGTTCTTTGACACTTATTCCGCGTTATTGGATGTGGGAAAATTTTGTAAACGGCTGGCGAGGTTTTGCAGGCATTACCTTTAGTACATTTTTTATAAATTCTCTTTATTTGTCAATATTTTCTACAATCGGGATTGTGCTAAGCTGTGCTTTGGTAGCTTATTCATTATCAAGGATACGCTTTAGGGGCAGAAAAGTAATTTTCACGTTAATGATGTCTACTATGATGATACCTGCCCAGGTAATTTTAATCCCTCAGTTTATTATTTTTCATAGGCTTAGATTAGTGGGAACCTTTGTTCCGCTTATTTTACCTGCATTTTTTGGATCAGCATTTTTTATATTTTTAATGATGCAATTTATGGCAAGCATCCCTAAAGAATTAGATGAAGCTGCTATTGTAGATGGTTGCAATAAATATACTGTATTTACTCGGATTGTTTTTCCTTTGTTAAAACCGGCTCTTGTTACTACAGCTATAATACAATTTTATTGGGCCTGGGATAACTTTTTAGGGCCGCTCATTTATTTAAATAACCCACAGCAGTTTACTGTATCTTTGGCTTTGCGTATGTTTGCTGATACAGCATCAGTTACAGATTTTGGTGCTATGTTTGCCATGAGTACTTTATCTTTGGTGCCTGTATTTGTAATGTTTTTGATTTTTAATAAACAATTGGTTGAAGGTATTAGTACCATTGGCCTGAAGGGATGAATGTAATGATTGATCGAAAGCAATTAGTACAGCATCATGATCCAAAGCTTTTTGAGATTGATACAAGCTCGCCTTTATCTGTTGGTAATGGTGGATTTGCTTTTACCGTGGATGTAACAGGTATGCAAACATTTTATGATCACTATGCTCAAGATAATGTGCCGTTATGTACAATGAGTGAATGGGGTTGGCATACCACACCGGCATCCGGCAAGGGTTATTATACGTCAGATGATTTAATACAGACAGAGTATGATTACGATGGTCGTAAAGTGTATTATCCTGTGGAAAAAGTAGAAGGCAATGCGCATGTTTATGACTGGCTTAGACATAATCCGCATAAGTTCAACTTGGCTCGCATTTATCTATGCATAGATGGACAAGAAATTAAACTATCGGATATATCAGGCATCAGCCAAGTTTTAAACTTATTTGAGGGTAGTATAATAAGTTGCTTTTGTATAAAGGGTCAAAAAATAACTGTTACTACTGTGTGTGATAGCGAAACAGATGCTTTGAGCTTTTTTATAGATTTTGGTATTGACTCAGCGAATATATCAAAGCATTTGTCTGTTAAAATCGCTTTTCCATATGGACATCATGATATGTCCGGTTCAGATTGGCAGAAAAATGATAGCCATAGTAGCTATCTTATCCAACAAGAAAACATTTATGTTATTTATAGGGCGATGGATGATATTCAATATGAAGTCGGAATTAGTGTAGTAGGAGAAGTACTTTCTTGTGAGCGTCATTGCTTTGAAATTAAACCTTCAGATAAGCCATTCCATTTTTCAATATGCTTTTCTCAAAGCAAGATAGATGCGATATTACCTTATTCTGATTACTTAGCCAACGCTACAGCTTTATGGAAAAATTTTTGGACTAATTGCGGGATAATAGATTTTTCAAAAGCAAAGGATAAGCGAGCTAAGGAATTAGAACGGCGGATGGTTTTGTCTCTGTATCTTTCGCGTATACAAGGTTGCGGCAAGCTTCCACCGGCGGAAACAGGACTTACTCTTAATAGCTGGTATGGGCGTTTTCACTTGGAGATGCATCTTTGGCATTCAGCTTATTTGCCTTTATATAATAATGCGCACCTTTTAGAAAGAAGTTTAGTTTGGTATAAGGAGATATTGCCAAAGGCTCGTGAAAACGCTGCTAAAAATGGCTACAAAGGTGCAAGGTGGCCTAAACAGGTTGCTAAAGAGGGCATAGATAGCCCATCGCCTATTGCTCCTTTGTTGGTATGGCAACAACCTCACATCATTTATATGCTGGAATTAGTGTACAGACAAAAGCCTACTCAAGATTTTATTTCAGAATATTGGGAGCTTGTGCAGGAAAGCGTAAATTTCATGTGTGATTTTTTGAGTTACAATAAAGAGACAAATCAATATGATCTTATTGCACCATTGATACCGGCTCAAGAAGAGTATGATCCTAGAGATGTAAAAAATCCAACTTTTGAACTGGAGTATTTCCGTTTTGGTATAAGTCTTGGGATAGAGTGGTCAAAAAGAGTACAACAGCCTCAAGAGAAATGGTTAGATATTTACAATAATATTGCTATGCCTAAGGACATAAACGGCGTATACATGGCTCATGAAAACTGTCCCAACACCTTTAGTAAATTTAATCGGGATCATCCTTCTATGGTGGGTGCTTTTGGGCTAATTCCTAGTGATCGTATAAATAAGCCTAAAATGAAAGCAACTTTGGACAAGGTATTGGAATGCTGGGAGCAAGAAACTATGTGGGGCTGGGATTTTGCTATGATGGCTATGACAGCTACTCGTTTGGGCTTGCCGGATATGGCTATAGAATTGCTTTTAATGGAATCTCCCAAAAATGATTATGTGAAAAGCGGAAATAATTTTCAAAGAACCGGAAATGACTTGCCTTTGTATCTGCCCGGGAACGGCTC
>WQVX01000146.1 GCA_009785615.1 Defluviitaleaceae bacterium
AAAATTATTCACCTCCTTCAGCCTTTAAAGACGATATGCAGAACTAAAAGTATACACTTCAAGTCGAGTTTTAACAACTAATTTCAAGAATTATTTGCATCATTCCTCAAAGTCCGACATTTGCATCGTACTTGCATTAAAATACTCACGCTATAAATGTGCAACTTACAAGTAGAAATTTTCCAAGTGCCATTTTAAAGGCATACAGAGGCTTGTAAGATCAGTTGGTGAGCCACACTCCCCAACTGATTTTCCTTTTGAAATAGCTCATGCTAAAACACGCGCAATCGGTGACAAAATGAGACCGGTTGCGCGCATGGTTTCAATAGGAAAATCTCGTTTTAATCGCATTAATCATCATTTTCATTTTCAAATTTTAGTGGGAAATTCTCTCCTTTCCGGCACATTTTTTGCACGCAAAAAGGCACGCAGGGACGTCAGCCTTTCGACTGAAATCACCCACGCGCCCAATTAAAACGAAAATATGTATAGGGACGCTAAACAGCAGTACGCCCATAAATTAAACTGCATAATAATACTACGCCCTATTATCCGCCGCCTTTTTGCGTGTTAATTGTATTACAAGCGGAAACAGAGTATAATACCTATTGCTACAGCGACAGGCTTCCTGTGTTTGTTGTGGATGATGGATAGTATCATCCCTGCAAGCGTTGGCGGGTGCTTGCAGGCTCCCTCCAAACGCTGTGGCTGGCTAAAATTAAAAATTTTGTTGCATTTTGATTCTTTGTTACATTCTACTGCACTTGTTACACTTGGATATTAGCACGAACTTTGCTAAATTTCAATATATTTTTTTCCATATTTTTTAGAGTCGAAAATTGACCCTTTCCGGTTGCTGGTTTTTTTACTGCGTTTTTGCATATTCATATATCAAATTGTTAAACAAAAATACATAATGCTACATAATTCTTGTTAAATAATCAACACATATTCTAAAGTGAATTGTTGAAATCTTCCGATTTTTTGTGATATAATTGGATTTATACAATCAATTATAAAAACATACTGCATAAAGTCAGGGGGATTACTATGGTAAATAAAAAAAATTCATTAAGGTTATCTCAAAAGCTTGTTTTAGGTATAGTTATATTTTCTGTTATTGGCTTAGTGTTAGCTTTTATCATTGTCAATACAGTAGTACGTAATATTGTATACGACAATATCATTGGTACCATTCAACGAGATAAAATTATTTACACTGAACAAATTGATGCATGGTTTAGCATGAGTCATACTATTATCGATAGTCTTTCCCGTGCTTTATTAAGTGTGGGATTAGATCAAATTAATGCACTAGAGTCCGGATTAGTAGATGAATACACATTTTTAGATGGAGCCTACATAGGATTTTCTGATGGAAGTTTTGCCGGATTTAGAGGCTGGATTCCCGGGGAAGAATGGGATTCTACCACTAGACCTTGGTATTATGAGGCAATTGCTGTTCCGCCGGGGACTTCTATTACTACAGAGCCGTATGTTTCTCGTGCTACCGGGGGGCTTGTTACTGCAATATCACGCAATATGGGTATTGTTGATGGGCTAAATGCTGTAGTAGCAATCGACATTCATTTGGATTATATTTTAGAAAAAATTGCGGAATTTGAAATAGCCGGAGGCGGATATTTGTTTATGATTGACGCAAGCGGTCAGATTATAATTCATCCTGATCCTCGATTTCTTCCCACCTTGGAAGGATTGCAAAACATATATAATATTTCCGGGTATACAGAGTTGTTTAGACGCTTTACTGCCGGAGAAGAATTAATCCGCAAGTTAGATCAATATGGTGTTAGTTCCTACTTTATGCAATTTCCATTACATTCAACAGGATGGACTTTGATAGCCGTTATTCCTACTGTTGTTACTAGTGTGCCGGTTTGGCAGATTCTTTCAACAATTATGCTTACGATCGTTTTGGTTTTAACCATGATGACTGTATTTACTTGCATTTTTTTATCTTATAAGTTTGTAAAGCCTCTTAAAAAACTTACAAAAAGTGCAAATGAAGTAGCTAAAGGTAAATTAGATATTAACCATGATTATTCATCCGATGATGAGATAGGGCAGGTTTTTGGTGCGTTTGAGGAGATTGTAAAGAGTCTTAGCATACTGGCAAAAAATATTCAAAAAGGAACAGAGGCTAACAAACATGGAGACATACTTTATCAGTTTGAAGATTACCGACTTGAAGGTACCTATGCAGAGCTTTTAAAAATGGTTAACACCCTAACTCATGAATTTGCTCTTACTATTGATTGTCTTTCTGATCCTTTTATTTATGTAGACAAAGATTTCAAAATTTTGTATGCCAATAACATTATGCAGGAATACGCCGACGTTAAAGGTAAAGATATTATTGGTATGCATATAAACAATTTGGTAAATGGTGATATTGCCGGGCATTTTGCTACTATAAAGGCATTTAAAGAAGCGACACCCCAAGATGGCGGCGAATTACAACTGCAACTTAACCCAAAGCAACTATTTGACTTTGAATATACATGTATCCCA
Source organism: Defluviitaleaceae bacterium (assembly GCA_009785615.1). Lineage (GTDB taxonomy): Bacteria > Bacillota > Clostridia > Lachnospirales > WQUN01 > WQVX01. The sequence goes on from WQVX01000146.1 coordinate 2,533, forward strand.
ACTGCATATAAAGGCAAAGTTGTATGTGCATTAATTCTGTTAACAAATGTTACTCGCGTTCGAGATATTCAACGGGGGATAGAGAAACGGAGTGCCTACCGCACCTATCGCACAGAAAAGCTTACCAATACCCTTGTTACAGCTTTTGAAAAGGGCAATTTGGCTGTAAATATCACTAAAAGTTCCTACGACGAGCTCACAGTCTACGCAAAAACTAATGACAAGCTTTGAGGAGCAAGCTTCTGCAATGAGTGAAGTACGGGAAGCAGTTGATATTTTAACAGATAAGACACAAAAAAACGCCGCCGATGCCAAGTCTGCCAATGAGCTTTCTGAGCAAGTGCAGGTTGTTGCAAATATCGGAAGTCAATATATGCGAGATATGTCTGAAGTTATGGAAGAAATCAAGCTATCATCGGCAGAAATAGCTGAAGTAGCAAGCATAATAGAAACTATAGCTTTACAGACCAATCTTTTAGCAATAAATGCATCTGTAGAAGCTGCCCGAGCAGGAGAGCACGGCAGGGGCTTTTCAGTTGTGGCAGATGAAGTTCGTAATCTTGCCGGGCGAAGTGCCAAAGCTGCAAGAGAAACAGCCGAAATGATTTCCAAGTCGCTAAGTCGTGTAGATGAAGGCGTAGCAAAATCCATAGAAACAACTGAGGCGTTGCAAAAAATTGTTAAAGTAACAGTCAATGTAACTGATGTTATATCCAATATAGCTGATGCCTCCAATGAACAGGCAGAGGAAATAATTAAAATTCAAAATAATATGGAGGCTATTCATCGTAACGCATCAGACAATACTTCTGCGGTACAAAGCAATGCCTCCATTAGCGAAGAGCTTTCAAGCCAAGCCAACATGCTAATGTCGCTGGTAGATAGGTTTAAAATTAGCAGAATGCAGAAACGGATGGAAGAGTTTTATTAGACATGTCCGCTAATATCTCATCCCGTTATCTTTTATAAAATTAATGTAGGCAGTACCTTCAACATGGGATTGCCGTGGTCTACTGCCTCTATCAGCACTAAAGATGGCTCTTGCTCCAACCCGCCTTGTACAAACTGTAATGTTTTGGGTTCCATGTTGGCGCGGCGCAATGTACACATAACATCCGCTAATCTATGGGGTCTATGTACCATGTATAACCTGCCGCCGGTTTTAAGTAACCGTGCGGCCAAAGTTATTATGTCTGACAAATTACAAGCAATTTCATGACGTGCTAACGCTTTGGCACTGCTTTTGTTGATAACACCACCTTTTTGATTCATATAAGGCGGATTAGTTGTAACTACATCAAAATGGTTTGCAGGATACAATTCTGCCCCCTTTTTTATGTCGCCTAAATCAATACGAATTCTGCCGGTCAATTTATTCATCTGCACACTGCGGTGCGCCATATCTACACTTTCTTGCTGAATTTCAAGGCCGATAAAATGGCGGCCTTCTGTTTTTGCACATAACAAAATGGGGATAATACCCGTACCGGTTCCAAGATCCAGTACAGAATCCCCTTTTTTGATTACTGCAAAATTAGATAAACATACTGCGTCTATGCCAAAACAAAAGCCTTTAGGATTTTGAATTATATGAAATCCACCACACTGCAAATCGTCCACACGCTCATGTGGAAAAATAGGAACATTCGGCATCAATCATTGCCCTTTTGGTTTTTATTTTGCTGATGCTTATTATTACAGATACTGCAAGAATCAGATCCTTGTGTATCTCCATAACAATTATGACACGATTTAGTTTGTTTCTTATGCGCAAGCAATTTTAATTTTTCTATAGGGTAAGATAATAGCATAGGGTCATCATTTCTACTCTTTTGAACCGCAACCTTAGCTAGCTGCCGTAAAACATTAACAGACAATACTTCGCCGTTTCCATCAGGAGTGTGTACCCAGTCTCCTATCAAAGGCAAGTTGCGATTAAGGTGCTCATAAGTTTCTTCTTCATATTTTAGGCAACACATAAGACGCCCGCAAACGCCTGATATTTTGGTAGGGTTAAGGGATAGCCCCTGATCTTTAGCCATTTTTATAGATACGGGCTGAAATTCATCTAAAAAAGTTGCGCAACACAATGTGCGGCCACATATACCCATACCATTAAGAATTTTTGCTTCGTCTCTTACACCTATTTGCCGCAATTCTATCCTCATACGAAAAACAGATGCCAAACTTTTTACAAGTTCTCTAAAATCTACTCTACCATCGGCAGTAAAATAAAAGATGATCTTATTTAGATCAAAAGTCACCTCTACGTCCACTAAATGCATGTCCAGTCCGTGCTGTTTGATTTTTTCCAAACATATGTCTACGGCCTCTTCTTCCCGCTGATAGTTTATCTCCTCTTGCCTTGTATCTGTAGGTGTGGCTATCCTAATTATTTTTTTTACAGGAATTTCTATGTTATCAACATTTCGATTGCTGATAACCGTTATACCATACTCTACCCCGCGTACCGTCTCTACTATTACGGGGGTTCCTGTTTCAATAATTTGGCCGCTTGGATCAAAATAATATATTTTACCGACTTTGCGGAATCGAATACCGACTATCTCCATTGTTACTCCTTAGTTATGCTAATCCGCAATCCTATAGTGGCTTTTTGCAGACAGGTTTTAATTGCTTATTAAGAAACTGTGTTTATATTTTCTTAACCTGTCCAATAACTTTGTTTTAACGAAAGCAAGTTATTGGACAGGTCTTTTTATGCAGCTCCACTCATTTTTAATAACATAAGCTCTACAGTCATCTGAAAATTTCCATTACGATACAGATGCTTCTTTGCCTCTCCAACAGCAGATATTCCTGATATATGACCTTGCAAATTTCCTACAGTTTGCAGTTGTTCTCTATAGCACATAAATAACATATCTAACAGTGTTTGGATAGATTCTTTCCATTTTTCAAATTGATTGTACAATCTAAAAATATCTATTGTGTCCATTCCATAAATGCTATTTGTTACAATTTGAGCAAGTTTTTGCATTTCTTCAAAATCTTCAGATTCCATAAGTTTTAAAGCCCGTCCGGGGTTTCCGCGTGCAAAAGTCATAGCAGCTTTTGAGGTATGTCCCAAGATTTTCACCATTTCTTCCTCAGACAATGGATTTAATTTAAGCGTAATACAGCGAGAAAGTATAGTTGGCAAAAACAATTGTGTGCTTTCCGTCAAAAGAATGAATATTCCAAAAGACGCAGGTTCCTCTATAGTTTTTAACAAAGCATTTTGGGCAGCAACTGTAAGTGCCCGGTTAACGATAAATATTTTATACCTATACCTAAAAGGCTTTTCGCTCATAGGTAATACTATTTGGCTACGAATATCATCAACGCCAATATCCTTTGTTTTAGTTGCTTTTACATAAAATACATCTGGATGATTTCCGCTTTCAAATATGCGGCAAGACAAACAAGCCTTACACGCATCGCCTTCGCTTTCTTCGCATTGCAAAGCTTTTGCAAATGCCTGTGCTAAAACAAGCTTACCCATGCCGGGCTCCCCTGTTATAATGTAAGCGTGGCTTGGGTTGGTTGCTGCTTTTTGCAGTCTTTCGACTATCTGAGAATGGCCGATAATGTCCCCTAGCATTTTATCACCTGTTTTTCACTAAATGTTAAAATAAAAGGGCTATCGCCCCTAGATCACAATATCCAGCAATAGTCCCTGTATTTCATTAATCATTTCCAAGATGGCAATATGATCCTTTTCTGTTTTTAAGAGTTCTTGGGCTAAATCGTCCAAGTCTCTGTTTATCATCCGAACTATGCCATATACCCTGTGACGCCCTCGACGATCTAAAAAGTTTTCCCTGCTAAACTCGTGGGAATTGGTTACTACTTCGTTTATAAAGTCGGTTATCATGCGGCGATAATCTTTGAGGTCATTGATGTCCATATGGCGGGCAATTTTTTTGCCGCGCTCCGATATATTGCCTATTAAATGATGGAGCCGCGTAGCTAAGCCATCGTCATCCAATTTTTTGAGTACAAAGCTAAAGTCTTCTTTGATGGGTTTATCCGCCACTTTATTAGCTTCATTAAAACGATTGGCCAATATTTCTGAAATTTTCAGTTCCAAATCTACACCTTCTTAAATTCCTCCACATTAAGCACAAAAACAGTGGCACCGCCCACAGTTACCTCTACCGGGAAAGGCACATAGCTTTCACTCACATTCATGTGCGTAGCATTTACAGAGGTGATTTGTTTACGGCTTTTACATTTTTGTTCGATAATGCCAATTAGTTCCGGCACTCTTTCTTCGTCTACGCCGCTTATTAATGTTGTAAAACCGGCACGCAAAAAACCACCGGTACTAGCTAGTTTAGTTACACCAAAACCTTTTTCAATCAATAAATCTAAAATGTGAAATGCATCTTCGTCGTGAACGACAGCCATAACTAATTTCATGAATACCTCCATCTTTTCTTCTGATAATTTCCAATGAATTATCCACCTGACCCAAAGTATAACACATCCGTCAAAAGACTTCAATGATCAATACCGGCCATTACACCGGCCTTTATCTTACCCTCATAGGTATGCCCAAAGAGTCACACAAGGCTTGACATGCCTCTATATCTTTCGTATTTAGAGTATGCCCTACTACAGACAATGTTACTTCCGGTATACAACGTTTACAATCCTTGGCAAATTTAATTATTGCCTCAAAAGAGCCTTCGCCAAACATTGGATCACACATTGCATTATAGTCATTTGCATTGGGAGCATTTAGACTTATGGATATATGGTCTATACACTTGGCCAGGAGGACGGCTGTCTGTTTTTTATTTATCAAATCACTTAATCCATTAGTGTTTAGTCGGATGGGACGATTCCGGTTTTGAATCCCTTTAAGAAAGCGTCCAATTTCCAATAAAACATCAAGTCTCATGGTAGGTTCTCCATATCCACAAAAAACTATCTCACGGTACTTATTGGAGGCTTCGTTAGAATCTCCTTGGACTAATACTTGGGATAAAGCATCTTGGATTTCTTCTATAGTGGGTTCACGTTCCAACCATAGGCTTTGGTTTGGGTTGACGCTGTCTGCATCATTTCTAAGGCAAAAGGTGCAGTTGCAGGGACAAGCGTTAGTAATATTTATATATAGAGAATTTCCAAGCTCGTAGGCAATTGTCATTTGATTCATTCCTTATAATTTTACT
>WQVX01000147.1 GCA_009785615.1 Defluviitaleaceae bacterium
ACCGGAATAGGCGGGCCAAGTGCTTCTATTGCTATGGAGGAATTGGTTCAGTTAGGTAGTGATACTTTTATCCGAGTAGGTACATCAGGTGGCATGGCTCAGCACGTAATGGGTGGAGATGTAGTAATTGCTACAGGTGCTATCCGTTTAGATGGCACAAGTCGTGAATACTCGCCCATCGAATACCCTGCTGTGGCAGACTATGATGTAGTAAATGCTTTAGTAGCAGCCGCAAAAAAATTAGACCAAAACTATCATGTAGGTGTTGTCCAATGCAAAGATTCTTTTTATGGACAGCATAACCCTAGCCGTATGCCGGTAGCCCAAGAATTAATAAACAAATGGCAAGCATTTGTCCGCATGGGAGCACTTTGCTCAGAGATGGAATCATCCACGCTATTTATAGTCGGAAGCTATTTAAGAGTACGTGCAGGAAGTATTATGTTAGTTTGTGGTAATCAAGAAAGGGAAGCGGCCGGCTTAGATAATCCTTTAAGCCATGATACAGAAATTCCAACACGAGTAGCTGTTGAAGCCCTTAGAAAGCTTATTTTGGCAGATAAAGCTTAAACTACAAAAGAGCTTTGCTTATATTACGTGGCATAATGTCAGAAAGAAGGTAAGACAATTAATATTATGGACGATTCTAAAATTTACTCAATGGTGGATCATACGTTGCTTGCAGCTACTTCTACTTGGGAAGGGATAGTTTCCCTTTGTGATGAGGCAATCCTTTATAAAACAGCTTCTGTGTGCATCCCTCCTTCTTTTATAAAGAGGGTACATGACAAATATGGTGATGCAATCAATATTTGTACAGTAATAGGTTTTCCTTTGGGTTATAGTTCTTTGGAAGCAAAGCAACAAGAGATTATACAAGCCATAGATGATGGTGCTTCCGAATTGGATGTGGTAATTAACATAGGCGATGCCAAAGACAAAAATTTTGATAAAATAACATTTGAACTAACTGCTTTAAAAAAATCAGCAGGTGAAAAAATCCTCAAAGTAATAATTGAATGCTGTTACTTAGAGGAAGATGAAAAAATTGCCCTATGCAAATGTGTAACAGAAAGTGGGGCAGACTATATAAAAACTTCTACAGGTTTTGGTACAGGTGGCGCAACTTTAGAAGATATTAAGCTGTTTAAAGCTCATATAGGGTCGAATGTTGCAATCAAAGCTGCCGGTGGTATGCGTAATCGCGAAGATTTTATTGCATTTATTAATGAAGGCTGTACACGTTTAGGGACTAGCTCTGCTGTTAAAGTATTATCAGGTGGCGGCCCCGGCGTTTATTAAATAAGGTACTGTATAAGAAGGAGGATTTTGACAATGAAAAAGTGTTTGAAATTTATTTTTTTATCAGTGTGGGTTGTAGCAATGATGGCATTCTTGGGTGCTTGTGCCGGTTCGACAACACCCTCGGCAACAACAGACATTCAAATTGCTTTAATTGCTCACTCACCGGATTCTATTTTAGATGACGGATCTTTTAACCAAGGCGCATGGGATGGAATCACCCGGTTTATTGCAAGCAATGGACTAAATGCTACAAACGCTAATTTCTTTCAACCTCACGAAGCAAGTGATGTAGCACGTATTGATCTTATAGCAGGTGCTATAAGCGAAGGCGCAAACATTCTTGTTTTGCCCGGTTTCCACTTTGAATCTGCTTTGTATGAAGCTCAAGATTTATTCCCGGATGTTAAATTTGTTTTGCTTGATGCTTCTCCAAGAAGAGATGGCAATGTAAGAATTGAAAACAATGTTGCTGCTATCCACTATGCAGAAGAGCAAGCAGGCTTTTTGGCAGGCTATGCCGCAGTAATGGAAGGATACAGAGATTTAGGATTCATGGGTGGTATTGCCGTTCCTGCGGTTGTACGCTTTGGCCATGGATTTATCCAAGGTGCTGACTTTGCTGCCAATTCTTTAGGGTTAGCAGCGGGTGAAGTTACAATTAACTACAATTATGTTGGCGGTTTTGCTCCCAGCCCGGAAGTTGCAACCACAGCTTCTGCTTGGTTTATTGCCGGTACAGAGGTTATATTTGCTGCTGCCGGTGGTGCAGGTGGTTCTATCATGAGTGGTGCTGAAGGCTCCGGCGGTGTTGTTATTGGTGTAGACGTTGACCAAGCACATTTGTCGCCTACAGTTATCACATCTGCTATAAAAGGGCTTAACGTGTCTGTTTATTCTATGCTTACTGATTTCATGGAAGGTAATTTCCGCGGTGGTGAGCAGTTGTTTGATGCATCTATAAATGGTGTAGGCTTACCTATGGACTCGGCACGTTTCCAAAATTTCACACAAGCTCAATATGACAATATTTTTGCTCAATTAGCTTCAGGCTCAATTAATGTTTCTAACAGCCTTAATATGGCTGACATAGTTGTGTCCTTGGTTACAGTTATTGAAATGTAATTATCAACTCCGGAAAGGAGCGCGTCATGCGCTCCTTTTTTGCATAAACGGTCTTAAAGTAAGATATTGCTTAGAAATAGTGAAAGAGGCGAGTTTTATGTACATCATTGAAATGCGTAATATTACTAAGGAATTTCCGGGAATTATCGCAAACGATAATATTACGCTGCAATTAAAAAAAGGTGAAATACATGCCTTACTTGGGGAAAATGGTGCCGGTAAATCAACCCTGATGAGTGTACTTTTTGGCCTATATAAACAGGAAAAAGGCAGTATTTATAAAAATGATGAAGAAGTAAATATTACAGGGCCCGGCGATGCCAATTCATTAGGTATTGGTATGGTACATCAACATTTTAAATTAGTTCACAACTTTACAGTTTTAGAAAACATTGTGCTTGGGGTTGAAACAACTCAAAAAGGTGTACTGCAAATGAAAGATGCAAGAGAAAAGGTTTTGGCTTTGTCTAAAAGATATGGCTTTGATATCAACATTGACAAAGAAATACGTCATATAAGTGTAGGAATGCAGCAAAGAGTAGAAATTTTAAAAATGCTTTACAGAGATAATGAAATTTTAATTTTTGATGAACCAACAGCCGTACTTACACCACAAGAAATAGAAGCTCTTATGAAAACTATGAAGGACATGGCAGCAGAAGGCAAATCTATTTTGTTTATAACTCATAAACTGGATGAAATAAAACAAGTAGCCGACAGATGTTCTGTTTTACGCAAGGGTAAGATGATAGGCACTGTAGATGTGGCTTCAACATCTAAAGAAGAATTATCTGAAATGATGGTAGGCAGAAAAGTTGCTTTAAGTCTTGATAAAGAAGAAGCTAAAATAGGGGAAACTATACTTGAAGTTAAAAACTTGAATCAAAAAGGTAAAGCGGATGAATCGGGGAAAGATAAGCTTAAAAATATATCTTTTAATGTAAAAGCAGGGGAAATTTTATGTATTGCCGGTATTGAAGGTAATGGTCAAACAGATTTGGTTTATGCATTAACGGGTCTTGAAGAAATAGATTCCGGCGAAATATTTATGGAAGGTAAGGATATATCTAAAGCAAAAATTAGAGAAAGGACTGAATCCGGGATTGCTCATATTCCGGAGGACAGACATAAACATGGGCTGGTTTTAGATTATTCATTGGCGTATAACACAATTTTACAAACATATTATACTGACACTTTTCAAAAAGGTGGATTTTTAAAGAAACAAACAATTTTGGAATATGCTAAAAAATTAATAAATCGGTTTGATATTCGCAGCGGTCAAGGGGAAGAAACTATGACTCGTTCAATGTCCGGTGGCAATCAGCAAAAAATTATTTTGGCAAGGGAAATTGACCGTGACCCTAAACTGCTTATAGCCGTACAACCTACCAGAGGACTGGATGTAGGGGCAATCGAATATATCCATAAACAGTTATTGGCTCAAAGAGACTCCGGTAAAGCAGTATTGTTAATATCTTTAGAACTTGAAGAAGTTATGAATGTATCCGACAGGATTTTAGTTATGTATGAAGGTGAAATTGTAGCAGATGTAGATCCTAAACAAGTTACATTTCAAGAGCTGGGGCTTTACATGTCCGGCGCAAAAAGAGATGAGGTGAAGGCTGTATGAACCGAAGTGGGGTATTAAATTTTTTATCTTCTATTCTTGTAGTAATCGTTGGCCTTCTAATAGGGTTCATAATATTGCTGATAAGTGATTCCGGCCAAGCGTTACCTGCCTTTGCGACAATACTTACTTTTGGTGCCAGCTCTATGCGGAATGCAGGAGATGTGCTTTTATTTGCAACCCCTATTATTTTAACCGGTCTATCTGTGGCATTTGCTTTTAGAACCGGCTTGTTTAATATAGGTGCAAGCGGACAGTTTACTTTTGGAGGTTTTGTTGCAATTTTTATTGGGGTAGAATTTTTATTTTTGCCACCACCAATTCGTATTTTAGCCTCTATAATAGCAGCAGCGTTAGCAGGAGCTTTATGGGGAGCGATACCCGGATTATTAAAAGCATATCGCAATGTACATGAAGTTATATCTTGTATCATGACAAACTATATTGGTATGTTTTTTGTCAATTTCTTGATAATAAATCATCTTTTTGACCAGGGACGCGGCACCAGTACAAGAATGCCAAGCGACTCTAATTTGCCAACTATGGGACTGGAACATATCTTTAGAGATAATATCAGAGCCTCGCATGTAAACTCAGGTATAATAATCACAATATTAATTGTAATTTTGGTTTATATAATTTTAGAAAAAACCACCTTTGGATATGAGCTTAAAGCCTGTGGTTTTAATAAAGAAGCCGCAAAATATGCCGGTATCAACGAAAACAGAAATATCATCTTTTCTATGATGATTTCCGGTGCTCTTGCCGGTACTGCCGGGGCTTTAAACTTTATGAATGGCACCGGATTATCCATGAGTATAGTAGACGCACTTGCTATGGAAGGCTTTACGGGTATCTCGGTTGCTTTCCTTGGATTAAACCATCCTATAGGCATTATATTCTCAGGTATTTTAGTTTCATATTTGTATCTGGGTGGCGCACGTATGCAATTATTTGGATTTTCTATTGAAATTGTAGAAATTGTAATATCAATAATAATCTATTTTTGCGCATTTGTATTTTTAGTTAAATCTTTTCTTGGAAATGCGATCAAAAATTTTGGAAAAAAAGATGAAAAAAGCAAAAAGCAAGATGTGAGCAAAGGAGGTACTGCCGTATGAACATGGACATGTTTTACTTTATAATGCAGAGCACAATGTTTTTTATGATACCTCTTATGATTGTTGCTTTGGGCGGTCTTTTTTCTGAAAAATCAGGCATTGTAAATATTGCTCTTGAAGGTAAAATGATAATGGGTGCTTTTACCGGGATTATCTTCATTACTACTTTTCAAGATCTTTTACCGGGTCAGCCTATATTGCTTCTTGGAATTCTTGTTGCTATGGTGACAGGTATTGTGGTTGCATTTTTTCACGCATATGCATCTATCAGCTTGCAAGCTAACCAAATTATAAGCGGGGTTGCTATCAATATGTTTGCCCCTGCCTTTGCCATTTATCTTTCAAGATTTATTTTTGACACTCAACATATACAGTTTGCTAACCAATTTAGGATAGAAAGTGTGCCACTTCTTGGTAGTATACCTTTTATTGGGCCATTATTTTTTCAAAATACCTATATTACAAACTACATGGGGTTTGTTATTTTAGGTATTGCCGCATTTGTTTTGTATAAAACAAAATTTGGTTTACGACTCAGAGCTTGTGGCGAGCATCCCCAAGCGGCAGATTCTGTTGGTGTTAGTGTAGTAAAAATACGTTACTCCGGGGTATTGATATCCGGTGCTTTAGCCGGTATTGGTGGTTTAATTTGGGTTATACCAATTACAACAAGATTTAGCGGTACAGTATCCGGCTATGGTTTCTTAGCGTTAGCTGTTCTTATTTTTGGTGGATGGCGTCCCGGAAAAGTTTTGTTTGCTGCTTTCTTCTTTGGTTTAATGCAAGCTATTGCGGCAAGTTATTCTGCAATAGACTTTTTGCGAAATTTAGAAATACCTGTCCACTTCTATAGGATGTCGCCATATGTTGCTACTTTGATTGTTCTGGCTTTTACATCTAAAAATACTATGGCTCCAAAAGCCCTTGGGCAAACTTACGATAAAGGCGGAAGGTAGATTTTAAAACTTAAAGCCCATTTGCACAATTAATTTATTGTACAAGTGGGCTTTAAAATTGGAACCGGTTGACCGTTATATTTTAATTTTTAACCTGCCACACGATTTTTATTGTCCAGCATCAAATTGACACACAGACCTAAAGTTACAAGTACAGCTCCAATTAGATTTCTTGAAGATATTTCCTGCGAAATAATCACATCAATTAATACCCCGGAAAATACTTGTCCAATAAATATAAGTAGCGTTAAGTAAAATGCTGATATTTTCACAGCAATAATATTACCCATTAATACAACAATTACTCCCAGCATTCCTCCTAAGTATATGTACCAATTTGATGAAATAGCAAAGTTGAAAACCGCTTCACTGCTTCCTAAAAGCAAAAATACGGGAATAGATACTGCAAGCCCAACCAGATAGTTGTAAAACGTGCTTACTCGCACATTTGTAAAATCCGCAAGTTTAGCATTTAGCGTACGAGATAAGATAATGTTAACACCTGCAACAAAAGACACAATTACAGCTATTATCTCAAAATTATTTATCATTGAGGCTATTCCACTAATAATAAGTAACAAACCGATAATTTTTTGTTTGGTAAATGGGTGCTTAGGCATACCTAAAAGCCCATACTGGTCAATAATAAGCCCCATAATACTTTGCCCAAGTAATCCCAAAGCAAGTATAGCTGATACACTGATACGCCCAAAAGATAGGTTGTTAAACACTGTAGTTAAAACTCCAATTGCGCCACCAAGATAAAGAAACCACGCACATCTTTTTGAAAATAGGCTATCTCGTTTAATTATTGCCACAAGTGTTATAATTGATAAACCAACAACATGTATAATAATGGTAGCTGTGTACACACCATATTGTTGTGTAAGCCCACCATTAAATGCAATCATAAATGAAATAAGAATCCCCATTAACAAAGAAAGAAAATAAAACATCTTGCCACCTCCGATACCATCATTATAGAAAGAGTATCGTTATAATACAAGTATTTATTTTCATTATTTGCCTCAAAGCTCATGCAGAAAATGGTTGAAATATTTAAAATTATGTGATATCGTGGTATACGAAAATGGCAACAACAAAATTCCATCATAGCAAGATAAGCAATTGATTTAAAAAGTAATTGATTCAAAAAAATTTAAAAAAGGCCACGGAACCGCGATTGATCGACCAAAATCAATCACGGGCACGTAGGGATGACAACCCTCATCACCTACACGCACAGGCTTAAACCTGCCACCATAGCAGACACAAGTATACTATATCCGTATACCTTCTTCAAGATATCGGGATATAGATGTTCTTGTTTTATTTGTGGTATAGCTTTAGCTTTTTGCTGATGTTAGCTTTTTGTTAATGTTAACAATTTAGCGATTGCTATTTGGCATGTTTTGCTTAGTGTAAGCTGAAATTTTTCAAAATACATATTAGAAAATTTTAGCGCGTAGGATGATGACGAGATTTTTTCGTCTCCTTACGCGCTTTTGTTTTGCCTTTTCGCATTTCAATATATTTCAAAATACGAAAGGGGTTTAGAAATGAGTTCATTATTCGG
>WQVX01000148.1 GCA_009785615.1 Defluviitaleaceae bacterium
ACTTCAAGGCATTTGAATTCATGATAAAACTTTTTAGGATCCGAAAATTGATTAAAGCCCAGTATGCTTATTACAAATGTTTTGGGCAATAAATTGTAATTTTCGCCCTCGTTAAGCCCTGTAAAATACTCTCTTGCCCAGTAAAACAGGCTTCTTTCGGGATAATTGCCCTCGTCGCTTATTTGCAATTCTATAGCAATTCCGATTGACATTAACACGTTTACGTGTTGATGTAAGCGGAAATTGCGCCCCCTTCACCGACACGAAGCACGTTAGTGCGAAGTGGAGGTGCTATAAATCCACTTTTTGGCCGTTTACTATCATATTAATGTCTAGCCTACAAAACTTCTTGCCAAGTTCTTCCGGCGAAATTTCAGGGTTGGTAACATTAAATTCCGTAATATCTTCATAATTTATGCTCAATAGTGCGCCAACGAGCCTTTTCAAAAGTCCTTGATTCTTCGTAAATAACATTTTGAACAATGTATCTGATTTTAAATTGTATCGCAATCTTGTCATAGTCTCACCCCTACATGAGATAATTATAACACAGCTAAAATTATGTGGCATAGACTCATAGTTAAGTAATTAAAACTTTGACATCAGTTCATAAGTACAATGATGATTAGCACTTTCATTTCTAACCCATAAAAGTATTGACCGGTCGGTCAATGTATGTCATAATGAACTTAGTTGACCGGTCGGTCAATATAGATTTGATATTATTATCTATGAATACAACTTCTAAAACTTATGTTTACCAGGGGTGATCTCATGAATGAAATTATAATGGAAGTAACAAATGTCACCAAAGAATATAAAATGGGAGAAGTTACAGTCCATGCTTTGCGGGGTGTTAGCTTAAATTTGTATGCCGGAGAATTTGTTGTAGTGCTTGGCCCAAGTGGATCCGGTAAAAGTACACTTCTTAATATAATAGGTGGCATAGACAAAGCCTCTTCCGGCACTATTATGTTTGACAACAAGGACATTGGCAACGCCTCAGACAAAGAACTTACCGCGTATCGACGCCATGCAGTGGGCTTTGTGTTCCAGTTCTATAATCTAATACCAAACCTAACAGCTCGGGAAAATATCGTATTAGCTGCTGAAATGTCAAATCAGCCTATCCCGCCGGATGAACTTTTAAAAGCGGTAGACTTGACTGATAGAGCTAATAACTTTCCCACGCAACTTTCAGGCGGACAACAACAGCGGGTGGCTATCGCACGGGCAGTCAGTAAAAACCCTTCCATATTACTCTGTGATGAACCCACCGGAGCTTTAGATTTTACCACAGGCATTCAGGTATTACGCATTCTAAAGGACTTTAACGAGAAGTATAAAAAAACTGTAATAATCATAACTCACAATGCCTCTATTGGCCAAATGGCTAACCGAATATTACATGTAAAAGATGGCCTGATAGATAAAATTATAGTAAACGAAAATCCTATCTCTCCGGAACAAGTAAGCTGGTAGAGTATAACGTAAAAATCATTTTGCAGTTTGGAGGTGTACAACTTGCTATTTAAAAAAGCCTATCGAGCCATTTGGGCACATAAAAGATCATATCTTGCCTGCGTATTTCTTATTATGATTGGTACCATGATGCTTACAGCTATGGGTACAGCCGTTGGTGGACTTATAAATGCCAGGGACTATTTTTACGAAGAATATCGCTTGGCGCATGTAACGGCTCAAGTTGGAATAATTCCCATTAGTGCTGTTGATAGATTAAGGAACATTCCCGGCATCTTAGATGTAGGGCACCGTACAGTAATAGATGTTAGGGCAGAAGTGGAAAACAGTGACAATATTATCACTTTGCGGCTAAGCTCTTTTGTGCCGGGCGAGCCATATCGCATCAACGACTTTCAAGTTGACGGTTTTGAACCTGCTATGCAAAATGATATAGTTTTAAACATGATGTTTAAAGATGCTCACGGCTTGGAAATTGGGGAAAACATAACAATATTCTCTCAAGGAAGAGCTTTTAGGCACGAAGTCACCGGTTCCTTTAAAAGCCCGGAACATGCGTATATTGCCAGGGGTGGCACGGATATACTCCCGGATAATGCCGGGTTTGGCATAGCATACATTACTGAAGATGGCATGAATAATCTTACAGGCAGGGTTGGAACCGCTAATCAAGTTCTTTTTACACTAATGGATGGCTATGTTTTTGAAGATGTTCAATCAGCTTTGCAGGACGCTTTGCAGCCATATGGACTAATTGCATTAAATCCAAGGGATGCACATATCAGTTATGCAGTTTTAGATATGCAAATTTTGGGTATGCAAGCTGTATCAACTACTATGCCATTTGTATTTGTTGCTATGGCTGTAATAGTGTTGTATCTGATGCTAAAGCGAATTATTGAGCAGGAGCGTACGCAAATTGGAACATTAAAAGCTTTTGGCTATTCCAATAAAGATATGTTGCTGCACTATATGGCATATGGTGGTATTACCGGCGTTTTAGGTGGGCTTTTAGGCTTTTTATATGGCGCAATAATGTCTAACTTTTACTTAGAAATGTTTTTAGAGTTTTTTATTATGCCGCAGTTGGTTCAGCCTGTTAGCCCTATATATTTAGTGGTATCTTTGGCAATTG
Organism: Defluviitaleaceae bacterium; assembly: GCA_009785615.1. Taxonomy (GTDB): domain Bacteria; phylum Bacillota; class Clostridia; order Lachnospirales; family WQUN01; genus WQVX01. The sequence continues at coordinate 2,618 of WQVX01000148.1, forward strand.
CAGTAGGAGGTGGATTGCTTGGCTCTTTTATGGGGGCAACCAAGGCACTTAAACTAACTCCATCAGAGGCAATGCGGCCGGAAAGCCCCAAACCTATTAAAAATGATCCTATAGGCAAAATCAAAGGCTTAAAATTTATCCTGACTTCAAGGGGTCAAATGGCTCTGCGAGGAATTGTCAGAAACCCATTTAGATCAGGATTTATAACCCTAGGTGTTAGTTTCTCCTTTATTTTGTTGGCAATTTTCGGTGATATGGAGGGCATAGTAGATACTTTGCTGTATGCTCAATTTGAGGACATACGCTTGTACAATGTGCGCGTAACTCTTAACCGGCCTATTCCTTATGATCAAGCAGTAGAGTCTGCATTTGCAGTACCTTATATCACCAAAGCAGAAGGTTTATGGGAACTTCCTGTAACTTTGGTTAACAGGCATTTGCGAGAAGGCACATTAATTACAGGAATCCACATTGACAGCCGGCTATTTAAAATATTTGACACCAATCTTGGAGTAAGCTATCCACCACCTGTTGAAGGCTTAATTATAACCAATGGTATAGCTGACCAGCTTAATGCACAAGCGGGGGACATACTATACATTTCTACATTTCTTAGCAGAGACTATATTCCGGTGCCGATTGCCGGAGTAATTGAGCAAAACGTAGGAAGTGGCGCATTTATGGAGATATCCGCATTAGCTACATTAGTAGAGCATCCTATAGTTGCATCTGCAATTATTTTTAATACTGACAGCTTGCAACAGGCAACGGATTTTTTCAAAGAAAGCCCTTTAGCCGCCACAGTGGATTCTACAGATGCTACATTACAGCAATATAAAGATATGATGGAGCCTATGAGTATAATGTATTCGGCAATGTTTTTAATGGGCGTAGCCGTAGCCTTTGCAATTATCTATAACACTGCTACCATATCCCTGTCTGAACGCCAACGCGAATTTGCAACCTTGCGGGTACTTGGCTTAACTGTAGATGAAGTATGCGAAATCATGAGATTTGAATACCGGGTGTTGGCTGCTGTTGGAATGGCTATAGGTGCGCCCTTAGCCTCCGGTGTATTGGTAGCCCAAAACGCTATGCTTGATACTTCTATGATGAGTATGCCCTCATCTTTATCGCCTATGGCTTATGTAAGCGCGGCATTTGGCTGCATTATAGCAATTATGGTGTCAAATTTTTCTGCAAAAAGAAAGATACGCAAATTTGATATGGTAGAAGTTCTTAAAGAGCGGGCGTAGTATCTAAAAAAGTACAAAGGTCTGTTGCTTCCCACATTTTTTGTGGTTTAGCAACAGACCTTTTTTATGTGTTATTCTGAATTACTACTGCTTTTGGCGTATAGCACGGCGAAAAATTGGTATGTCGCCTTCTTGGCGGATTGCAGCGGTACGAGCTTTAATGTGTTCTTTCATTTTTTCGCCTATTTCTTTTTCTAATAGGTTGCATTCCACAGCTTTGTCAATGAAATTGCAATCGGCCTTGTCTATGGCTTCACGAGCCTTATAAAGTTGCTCTTTTTGCTTTTTTGACAAGGCATCCCACGTGTTTTGAAGCTTTTGCCACTCTTCGTCAGCCGAAGAAGAGGCAGGAGCCGGCATTCCGGGATTTTGTGTCGCTTGTGCAGCAGATACAGCAATAGTTGGCATAGCACATAGGCAAGTTGCCATTACTAAGGTTAATAAAAATTTTTTTCCCATTTTGGTTTATCCTTTCTACATTCCTTTATAGTGACAGCTATATTGTGTCCAAAATCGGAATTATTATTTAGTTATGGAATCTATCCTATGAAATGTGCTATACTACTACAGAGAAGGAAATTTTTACACTGGAAATCGAAAACGATTTTCATAGTGAAAGCAGTTTTCGTATTAATGATAGAAAGGTCGCATACTATGTTCAGTAAGGGCGATAAAATCGTGTACCCTCTTTATGGTGCAGGCGTGATTGAAGATTTAGAACAGAAGGAAATTGATGGCAGTAATCAATGGTACTATGTATTACGCATCCCCGTTGGCAACCTTAAAATTATGATTAGTGCTGATAAAGCGGAAAGTTTGGGGATAAGAGAGATATACGGAAAAGATGAAATTATGGAGGTACTTGGCAGTGTAGTTGGCCGCCCAATTACTATGTCAGAAAATTGGAACCAACGTTACAAAGAGAATATGGATAAAATCAAATCAGGTAAATTGGAAGAGGTAGCTCTGGTATTCCGTAACTTGCGAGATCGTGAACGAGAGCGTGGCCTTTCTACGGCAGAAAAAAAGATGATGACCACCGCAAAGCAAATTATTTTATCAGAGCTAATTCTTTCCCAAGATGTAGATAAATCAGATGCAGAAGAAATATTAACAAAGACATTTGGCAAAGACCTTACAAATATATGATGGAGTTAGCCTACATTAAGCCGTAGGTAAATATATTAACGTTCAAAGGAGACTTCTATGCAACCTAACATAAGACCGGAGATAGAAACTAATTACAATACTATGAGCAAAAAAGGTGCGCAAATTTTTGCTCAAAAAATAAAAGATCATCCAAAAGGCACTTTTGGATTTGCTACAGGTTCAACCCCAATAGGACTATACAAGGAACTTGTAGACATGCACAAAAAAGAAAATTTAGATTTTTCCGGCATCACTACCTTTAATCTGGACGAATACTATCCCATAAAGCGAGAGTCAGAACATAGCTATTACTATTTTATGCAAAAACACCTTTTTGGGCATGTAAATGTAGACCAATCCCAAGTATTTTTACCGGATGGTGCGGCACAAAATCCGGAAGAAGAAGCACAAGCATATGAAACAAAAATTCACCAATCAGGCAATTTTATTATTCAAATTTTAGGCATTGGGCTAAACGGGCATATAGGCTTTAATGAACCGGGTGAATCTTTTGTTGCAGAAACACGTTATGTACCACTTACAGAAATTACTTTAAATGCTAATGCCAAGCATTTTCCTAACCCGGCAGATATGCCTCATCATGCTATTACTATGGGTATAAGATCTATTATGATGGCTCAACATATTCTGCTTTTAGTTAGTGGTGAAGCTAAAGCTGCTATCTTGAGAGATTCACTTTTTGGCCCAATTACCCCTCTTGTTCCCGCTTCTGTTTTACAACTTCATCCATCTGTTATCGTTGTATCTGATAAAGAAGCGGCATCCTTGCTGGTTTAGAGGAAAATATATGCAGTCGTCCTTTATTAAACAAGCCGCCATTTTGGCGGCTGCAACTTTATTTGTTAGATTTATTGGATTTTTATACAGACTGCCTTTAACCAACCTTATTGGTGATGAGGGTATCGGCCTTTATGGCGTTGGGTATCAATTTTATTTATTTGTATTGGTTATGTCTTCAGCAGGACTTCCCGGTGCCATTTCCAAAATGGTATCTGAGAGGATAGCTCGTAAAGAATATCGTAATGCTCATGGCGTTTTTAGAGCAGCTATGACTGTAGGAATAACCTTTGGGCTTGCCGGGACATTATTGTTATGGATATTGGCAGGGTACTTTGAAGTATGGTTTGGATATCCCGGTAGTTCATATTCAATTAGAGCCTTAGCACCAACAATATTAATTGTATCTATAATGGCAGTGTTTAGAGGATACTTTCAGGGTATGAACAACACTGTCCCCACAGCGGTTTCTCAGGTGGTAGAGCAAGTGTTTAATGCCATCTTTAGTCTGTTTCTTGCTTATATTTTTATTGGGCAAGATAATTTAGAATGGGCAGCAGCAGGAGGCACTGCGGGTACCGGCATTGGCGCAGTATTAGGGCTTATTACCTTGATGGCCATTTACAAAGTGTTGTCACCTAAGCTACGCAACCGTATACGAAAACATTCTGTGTCCCAAGATCAAAAAATAGAAAAGCCCAGCTCGCAAATTAAAGAAGTAATGGCGACTGCTTTTCCTATTATTTTAGGAACAGCTATATATAGTATTGCTAACTTTATTGATATGGCAATGGTGTCTAACCGTATGCAAGCGGGTGGTTTTGATGAAGTAGCAAGCCGAGCTGCTTTTGGTCAGCTAACCGGAAAATTTATAGTTTTAACAACATTGCCGGTTTCCATCTCTACAGCTTTGACAGCGGCTGTTTTACCCAGTATAGCCGGAAGCACTGTTACACGAGATTTTAAAGCTGTTACCGCTAAAATTGGAAAAGCTTTGCGCATGTCTACTTTGGTATCAATCCCGGCAGCGATGGGCTTGGCCGTTATGGCAGAGCCTATATATTTGCTGCTATTTCCAAACCATCCTGAAGGCGCACATTTGATGCAAGTTGGAGCAATAAGTGTTGTGTTTTTGTCTCTAAACCAAATTGCAACAGGTGCCTTGCAAGGAATCAATAAAATAAAAATCCCTGTTATAGCGGCAGCAGCAGGAGCTATAGTAAAAATTCCGTTAAACTATGTTTTAATTTATCAACCAAATATTAATGTTTTGGGCGCAGTAATAAGTACTGTTGTTTGTTATTTGTTGGCTGCAACTATTAATATGGTGGCTTTAAGAAGTTATACAAAAATTAAATTAGACTGGGTAGGCATATTTATTAAACCCCTTGCGGCATCAGTGGTAATGGGCTTAACTTGTTTTGTGAGCCATAACATTATGGTATCAATAGTAGGAGACACTATCTCAACCATAGCATCTGTTGTAATGGGAGGAGTAGTGTATTTTACAGTGCTTATGTTAATAGGGGGCATTCATAACGAAGATATGGAACGTATTCCTTTTATTGGGAGAAAGCGATCTTGAGCAAGATCGAGAGTTGCAATAAACCTGTCCGATAACCTACTTTCGTTGGGTTATCGGACAGGTCATTTCACAGTAAGTACATACTTAAATCACTATGTGCCCATCTCTTATTAACTCTTCTGAAACATCTGCAATTATTTCCATTTCTTGAGATGTAAATAATTTCAACTGAGGTGTTATTGAATTCTGTTTTAGCATAATACACAAATAAGCAGCACCTACAATACTAGGAGTTATTTC
>WQVX01000149.1 GCA_009785615.1 Defluviitaleaceae bacterium
GCCAAGAGATTGTACAAGGAAAGTTGCAATCAAACAAAAATAAACTTTCAATAAAAGGTGATTTTCAAAAAATCATTGAGGATATTGATGCTGTGGCAGATGGAGTATTCCAATATTTAGATGTTTTGCCATGTGGTATGTGCCTTCTTGATAGTGAATTGCGCCTTACATTTATAAATGGCTTTAACAAAAATTTAGGATTTGACCCGGAAACTATGTTGGGAAAGACTGTTCAAGAAAGTTTGCCTCCTGAAATAGCTGAAGTTACACTATCTAATTTTAAAAAAGCTGCCACAACAGGAAAGCCATCTAACTATATGGTTTCTTTACCTTTATCTGATGGAGGGCTTTCTCATGAAGAAAATACAAATGTGGCAATTAAAGATAAAAGTGGTAAAATTGTTGCTTATCTAAATTTTGCATATCCTGTATCCGAAGTGGTAAACGCAAAACAACGATCAGAAAAAATAAATGCTTATCAAGATTTTGAAGCTTTTGACATTACAAAAAAACTTCAAGAGGGGTTAGGGCAGGGTATATTAAAATTTGAATTTTCACCGGAAGTTCATGACAAAGATACTGCTGAAGCTGCCGCTGCTTATGATAAAATTGCTGAAACATTGGAGAAATCAACCACTTTTATAAAGAGCTACATTGATGAAGTTAACACTGTATTAGCTGCCATTGAGGGCGGAGATTTAACTGTTAAAATAAATCGGGAATATTTAGGTGATTTTGCGGCAATTAAAAATTCTATAAATAATATCAGCAGTAGTTTGAATAAAACTATGGTAGACATTTCAACAGCATCCGGCCAAGTGTTGTTGGGTTCTAAGCAACTTTCTGAGAGTGCTGTTAGTTTGTCTAATGGCACACAAGAGCAAGCAAGCTCAGTAGAAGAACTTAATGCTACCATGCACATGATTAGCCGGCAAATCCAAAGGAATGCTGATAATGCAGTTGAAGCAAACAAATTGTCCAATAAATCTAATGCTAACGCCAATGAAGGCAACGAGGCGATGCAACAAATGTTGGTAACTATGATGCAAATTAAAGAATCGTCAAGAAACATTTCTACGGTTATAAAAGTGATTCAAGACATTGCGTTCCAAACTAACCTATTATCACTAAATGCATCGGTTGAAGCAGCCAGAGCAGGAGAACATGGCAAGGGCTTTAGTGTGGTTGCAGACGAAGTGCGTAACCTTGCTGCACGAAGCCAAAAATCAGTTATCGAAACCACCTCCCTTATTGAAGATTCCATTAATCACGTAGAAGGTGGCGCAATTATTGCGGAATCTACCTCAAAATCTTTGGAAACCATTGTTGGTAATGCCAACGATGTAATGGAGATTATTAATGGCATTGCAATTGCTTCAAAGGAACAGACAGAAGCAATTGAACAAATAGCTGAAGGGCTTGCTCGAATTTCAAGGGTGGTACAAGATAACTCTGCTGTTTCAGAGGAGACGGCGGCAGCATCACAACAACTGAACTCGCAAGCAGAGTTGCTTCAGCAGTTGGTAGGATATTTTAAATTATAGAAATTATACATTCCCAAAAAAGACTCGCTTTTTTATGCGAGTCTCTACATTCATTCTTCATTTTGACACCGCTTACCACAAAAACACTCATCTTTATATTCGCACAAATCATCACGCCGGCGTTGCTGCAAACAATCCCACCGGTATTTGTTGCATTTGTTGCAATAATTGCGTAGATATTTAAGTGCTTCGTCCCATTTATCAAAAGCATTAGGTGTTGATTCCATAACACACCTAAATTCCGGTTTTTGTGGTGGAGCAAACCAGAACATTGGAAACGGAAGACAATCAAAATATTTGCATATATCACAAGGCGGTGGAGGAGGCGGAGGACAATGTATGTTTACAAACTTGGGAAAACCATCGGGATAATCCACATCGGCATCAAGAGTTCCATCTCCGTTATCCGTTACTGTAACTACTGCACGATAAACTCGGTCATCCGTTTTCCAATTTGCACCGGAGGGTGTAAGTTCTTTTATCGTATATAGGTATACACCGGGAGATGTAAATATAAGTGCGGGAAAGTTTATATTTTGACATTTCATCCAAAGCACTCCCCTAATAAGAAGCTGTGCTCATAGCGTATCAAAGCTACCTTTATGAGGTATTGCCGGCTATGAACACAGCTTCTAAATTTTTGCTACTGCATTTCGCCGTGACTATACATCGTACCACTCTTATCCTATTATAATTTCCTCGGCAGCATCATTTGTTACTTTTGCAATTAGATTGCCTTCCGAATCGAATAACCCAAATTCAAATCTACCGGGAGGAAGCGGCGCACCAATTGCGACTTTACATCCACTTATTACTACACGTGTAGGGTCAACTTTGTAAATGTTTGTAAATGTTGGGAAGCCATCCAGGTATTCTATTAATGCAACCAAGTTTCCATGTCCATCGTCTATGACAGTTACAATCAATCTTATAACACGGTCATCTGTAGTCCAGCCGTCACCGGATTGAGTTAATTCCTTCAAAGTGTATTCATAAATACCCGGCTCGTCAAAAGTCAAATCAGGAAATTGAAATGCGCCACAAGTTGCGCCATGATGCGTGTTTACAAAAGCAGGTACACCATTTGGATACGTTACTGCTACAATAAGATTACCTTGTACATTAATAACATCAAATTTGATAGGCCATTCTGTAGTATCCGCTTCCCAATCTGTTGGGGCATCAATCTCTTTTACAGTATAAAAATATTCTCCTGTAGCGGTGAAGTTTATATCTGAGAAGCTGATAAGTCCTTTCGCATCGTTTGTAGCAGTGTATAATGGTGCAGAGCCGCCTTGCTCGAATATTCCAAAGGTAAATTCCCCGCCAATTTGTGGTGCGCCGATTGCAATTTTGCTCATAAGCAACATAGCGTTTATATCCCCTTTCTTTATTTCCAAAAATACCTCATTGGATTCAACATCATAATTTGCAAGTATACCGCCTTCAACCGGCGTGTATTCATAGTGGATGTTCGCCGTATTTATTACAGGATTGTACTGTTCGGATTCAGCTAATGCCTCAAATCGTACTACCACCTCATCTCCACCAAAGAGGTCGGGCAAGGAAAATCCTATTTCCGGATCAGCCAATGGTTCTTCCAAATCATTTACGGTAACAGAACCGGGTTTAAAAACCAATCCTTGTGGCAATTTATCCATAAACCTAATGTTTGTTAAAGGAAAGGTGCAAGTGTTCTTTAGTTTAACTTCATAAACAACCGTTTCACCAACGAAAGCTATAGAACGGTCAATACTTTTTACAGGGGTGAACACAGGCACGGTAATTTCATTAAAAGAGATATCGTCAATGGCATAGTCGTTACCTATTGCAGCAGGCCCCTCGCTTAGAAATTTAACCGTCAGCTTTTCGTTGTCATATGAACTTATAACCGTACCAATTTGTTTCCATTCCGGTACAACAGTGTTTACAGGAATTAAAGCCCCAAGGGTTGCGCTGTAAATCACTTCTTCGTTTTCGTCAAGGATTTTAACACCAAGTCTAGGGTCTGCCCATCCCGTTGACTTGAATAAATTTATAATCCATGCACTAAACAGGTAGTGTGTGTTTGGCTTAACGACAACATCATCAGAAAAAAACACAGTATCCGGCACATATCCGTTTACAACCATCATTCTACCTGTTTCGTTTCCTACTGTGTGGTCGGCAATGCGCCACCAAGCCCCTATACGATTGCTGTTATCATCGTTTAAGATATTTTGAACGGTGTACTCCCCATCTTCGGGAGCGTGAAACCACGGGGAATAGCCGGGGGTTGTTACCGGGTGTGTCAGAGGTAAAACATATTTGAAATCCGGCACATTATTGGGATATGGTTCGTTTGGCACTCCTGTATTTGCTTCTGTTCCGGCAGAAAAAGTCCCCATTGTGCCATATTCAGCACCGATTAACAGATTATCCGGGCAAACTATAGCACAATTGTCCATTATAGTGTTAATACATACATACTTCACAGGGCCGTTAAGAAAGTTTTGCTCGTTTAAGTTTGTCGTATCTACAGTAACATACAATGTATTGGGAGTAACGCAATCCAAATCTGTAGCCCCTGTAGGTGGATTTGATACATAGCTTATTGGTGGCACAACCGCATTAGGTATTGTACCGGGCATAGCATCACTAAAATCTCCGGGTGACGGAACAGCAGTTTCACCATATGCTTCAACTATCCGATATTCACCCTGCGGCACTTTATGAAAGGTATATTCGCCTACATTGTTTGTCAAAACAGCCAGTCTCAGGTAAGGCGCATTCATACTCTGTAACACTATCGGTACATTAAGTATGCCTTGCAGACCTTGAGCATTTCCTGTTCTTTGTCTGTCAAATAATACGTACCCTGTAATATTTACCATCATCATGCCTCCCTTAATTGAGAACCTGCGGTCAATAATGGGGTGCAGGTTCTGAAATTTTGTGCAGTATAATTGCTGCTATCTGCTTGTATCATAATATGTTAAGCTTGGTTTATTGGTACTTAAAATTGGTATTTTCTTGCCGGAATCAGATTGCCGTGATTTCACATGATTCCCTATTGTCATTATGCAAATAATCGTTTATAATGCATTTATTAAGAAAAATATTTCCCAAGATCGTATTCCCTGGGGTGTTCGATAACCTGCTATTTTGAACCTACAGATCCAAAACGGGAGTCTTAATGATTGTGAAATTGTTCACCGGGCCGCAAGCTAATTCCCTTTGGGCAGCGGAAGGCGTTCAGTTTCATTGCGGACACCCACCTAGCTTAGTGCTAGGTGTCAAAAGGTAGGACCGGCATCTTGGGTATGACTTTAAGCTGGTAAACGGTGGGCATTTTATGCGCACCGTTTTGTATTATACAAGTATATTTGTCTGTATGAAGGGAGTTAAAATTTATGGAAAATAATCAAATCAAACAAAACCGTGATTTTATGAAATGTCCAATATTAGGGGAAGCAATGAAGGTAAGCGACCAATCCAAGGGCTTGCCACATCCCCCACATGGGAAAATGGTGGATACGCCTTTAATTACTTTACAGTCCTTCAATGAGGAACATAATAATCCAATAAAGGCAGGGGATTATTCCACTTTATTAGATATCCGAAGAAGTGTACGTACTTATGGCAAAACTGTAACTATGACCCAAGCTCAGTTAGCATTTTTATTATATAGTACCCAAGGAATACAAGAGTATCGCGGCAAAAATGAAGCATTTACGCTACGAACGGTTCCCAGCGGAGGATGCAGACATCCATTTGAAACTTATATTGCTGTACGAAACGTGGAAGATCTTCAACCGGGAATATATTACTACTCCCCTATGGCTTATGTAGGAGAAAAGAAGGTAGCTATTACTTTTCTTGAAACTTTGGAAGATTATGAAAACCGGATCACACAGATGTTAGCCGGGCAAAGTTGGGCAGCCAATGCACCTGTAGTATTATTTTTGACATGTGTGCCGTATCGGTCAGAATGGCGTTATGAAAAACACTCTCACCGAGTTATGTTGATAGATTTAGGTCATGTTGGACAAAATATCATGTTGTCGGCCGCCGCTATGGGATTAGGAAGTTGCTGTATGGCAGCGTATGATCAAGATTTGTGTGACAAAGCACTTAATTTAGATGGTGTTGATGAATATATGGTTTACGCGGCTTCCGTCGGAATGTCTGTTACCTAAATATCTTAAAATAGCAACCCCCCACCGATATAGGCCAACGCCTTTATTAGTGGGGGTTTTTACGTACAAGAAAAGAATGGTGACGCAAAGTGCATATCGAAAAATTCCTATAGGATACATACTGATTTATGATCTTTAAGTTTGATATATGCTGTTTACTAATTGCCTTAAAATTTGATATAATGAAACAAATATTGACGTAAGTGAGGTTAATGTAATGAGGAAAGAGAAATATATTTTAAGATATTGGTTGGCAGAGAGCATATTCTTATCTTTTATTCCATTTTTAATTATTGTTATTTGGAATTTATTAACAACATCACAACTTCATCTTGCAAGAGCAATAGGTAATGGTGAACTAATCTTATCTTCATTTTTGATAATGACTCCTTCTTTAATTAGCAATTATCGAAGCAGAGGAATTGAGCTATTAAAGGAGAAAAGAGAACGTTTGTTTTTGATCTTACTGGGGATTATAATTTTGTTACTGGTTACATATATCATGGTAAAGATTCATGATGGATATAATATCACATTTGTTTATATAACATCGGGCTTTGGTGTTGCCTCTTCTATTGTTTTATCGCTAGGTAATGAACAGTATTTACAGGACTTGGAACGCATACGTATAGATGATGAGGTGCAAAATGAACATAATTGAAATTTTAATGATTGGTCTCTCTCTATGTACTTTAATTTTATCATTTTTTTATCTGTTTATAAGTAAAATTCCAATTGAGAAGATAGAGAGAACATCAGAAGAAAAGGAAAATAGACCTCTTAATATAAAAGATGGATTTAGGGAGAAGTTATCAGAATTTATTAGTAATTTTACAATGACTAAATTGTTTACAACTGCAACTGCAATGGCAATAGTTATATTAGTAATTGGAATAATGGGCATTTCTCCAAACACATTAGGTAGTAGAGATGATTCAATAGATTATCAGGTAGAGCGTTTGGAAATCCTTAGACAACTTGATATTAGATTAAGAGATGCACAGATAACTATATACCGCGCGGGTATGAGCATGTACGACAATAACGATCCTGATGCCGCACTTTTGAATCAAGAGGAAGAACTCTTCAACATACGTATTCACATGGATGACCTTATTGCACATTATCGGAATAATCTAGTTTTGGATAGTAGATTAACTCCAGAGCAACAAGCAGAATTTAATAGATTGATTACGGCATATGAAACAGAAGTTCACCATTATTTTAATCATTATATTATAAGAGCTTTAGAAGCTGTATGGTATCTTGATGGGGCTGACGCATGGTTTACTACTCAAGGCAGCCAAATCACTTTAGAGCGAGCAATGATACATTTCAATCAATTACTTAATGTTGAACATTACCTCATGTGGCCTGCCAGAACAACACTTATACCAACACCACCTATCGAAATCATCAGCTTCATAGCAAGTCCAAGCGAAGGTATTGTAAATGAGCAAATGTTTTTCTTTACCCTAACCACTAATGTTGATGCAAATGCTACCCAGGCATACATAGAAATTGACGATAGATGGTCTAGCCCTATGAACAGAACAAATAGTACAACTTGGATATTTGATCTCCGTCTTACTCGCACTGGTACTCGTACCGTAACTGCTACAGTTCATGATGCTTATGGAAATTACGCAACAAAAACACTATATATAGAAGTACTTTATCCAAATTAGGCGTTTTCATCGAAGTTATAAATTCGACAAATAAGATATATTAAGGTATCATTAAAACAGCACAAGGGCGTAAGGGCGGTGCAAATTTTTTTATGCTTTTAGGGCTTGCTTCTCTGAAGGGAGGGTAGATGTTTACCCGTTTCACCCCAAGGGGAGGTGATACCGTGACTGCTTTCGATAC
>WQVX01000150.1 GCA_009785615.1 Defluviitaleaceae bacterium
GTTTAGTTAGCCACTTTTAGCAAAGGATGTTTGTGGCAGATAAGATAGAACTCACATTAAGAAGCCGTGTTCATAGCTTCTGAAGGAGACACGCATTTATGTATTCATATGTCAAGCGATTAGGGGATTTTATTCTATCCTTAGGCGGCATAATTTTTATGTCTCCTTTATTGTTGCTGTTAGTGCTTTTTATTAAGCTAGACTCTAAAGGCCCTATACTTTTTTGTCAAAAGCGTGTAGGGATAAACAAAAGCCATTTTATGATTTATAAATTTCGTACCATGCGTATTGACACACCTAAAGACACGCCTACCCACCTGTTAAAAAGCCCGGATCAATATATAACCCGAGCAGGCAAGTTTTTGCGACGCACATCCTTGGATGAACTACCTCAGCTTTTTAATATTATACGTGGAGATATGTCCGTAATTGGGCCTCGTCCGGCATTGTGGAATCAGTATGATCTTATAGAAGAGAGGGACAAGTATGGTGCAAATGACATTCGGCCCGGGCTATCCGGCTGGGCACAAGTAAACGGAAGAGATGAACTTCCAATACCAATAAAAGCAAATTTGGATGGAGTTTACGTCAAGCAGATGGGGTTTAAGATGGATTGCAAAATATTTTTTATGACTATAGTAACAGCTATTGGAGGCAAGGGGCTATCAGAAGGCAGTAAGGTTAATCAACAGTGATTGGAGGGAAACATCAATGTTTTTTGGTGCTGTGGCTGTGCTCAACCGGTCTCATTTTGCCATCGGTTGAGCACGATTTCTAAAACTAATTACCGCCCAATAGCCTCGCGGGCTAAAGTATCAGCACGTTCATTTTCAGGATTATTGGCATGGCCTTTTACCCAGTGACAAGTTACTTTATGAATTTTCAGCAACTCAAGCAAATGTTCCCACAAGTCTACATTAAGGGCCGGATCTTTCTTATTACGCATCCAGTTATTTTTTTGCCAACGAATAGCCCATCCTTTATCTATTGCATCTACAACGTAACGAGAGTCGGAATATAAATCAACTGCACAAGGCGTTTTTAAAGCCTCCAGTCCTTTTATTACTCCCATAATTTCCATACGATTGTTAGTTGTGCCGGGTTCGCCGCCGGAAAACTCTTTCCTGTGAGTTTCTCCATTACTATCTGTAAACATCAATATTGCGCCATATCCGCCCGGGCCGGGATTGCCGGAACAAGCTCCGTCTGTGTATAAAATAACTTCTCTCATAATTTTTTATCTATCACTCCATCATTATGTAATTGTAATATTGATTTGCGAAAATAAAGCTTCCGCTACCCGAATGTCTTCAGGAGTGGTTAGCTTAATATTGTGGTAATTTCCTTCTGTCATGCGCACTGCTACTCCCATACGCTCAACAATCATAGCATCATCTGTGCCTAAAAATCCTTCTTCTGCTGCTTGTTTGTGGGCTTCTTTTATCAAAGAAACCGGAAAGCCTTGAGGAGTCTGCACGATCCAGACTCCTGTTCTGTCCGGGGTATCCTGTACAATATTCTTGCTATTAGTAATTTTTATTGTATCCTTGGATTTTACTCCGCTTACTGCGCAAATTCCCTGTTTTACAAATGCAATCACATCAGATATCGCTTTTGTGCTTACCAAAGGGCGGGCACCATCATGTATCAATACGCCTGTTGTATCAGGGCTTAAAGCTTTAATTCCGACCCATACAGATTCTTGCCGTGTAGCTTTTCCTTCTACCACGGCTTTTATTTTACTAAATCCATAAGGGTTTATCACGTTTGATTTAATTTCGTTAATAATATCTGTTGAAGCTACAACAATAATTTCTTGTACTTCGCTATGATTTTCAAAAATAGCCAAGGTGTGGGTAAGCACCGGCCTATCTTTAAGGATCATTAATTGCTTATGCGTACCCATACGAACACTTTTTCCTGCGGCCGGGATTACAGCAGCTATTTTCATATTTGTTCACCTCGTGTACTTTTTGTGTTAGCAGATAGGCTCTTATATACAGCTAATCCAACAGTACAATTTTATCCGGAATCACCTGCCCCGGAAAACTAGCCGTTACAAAAGCTGCCCATACAAACATTTCCATGCCCGGTACAATATCTTCAAAGGATATCTCGTGACCATATCTATCCAGCAGCAGAGTATCTTCGGTAATAGTAAAACGGTATTTTCCATCCATGGTTACAAAAACACAACCTTCGCTACTATACCAAATATTATCACTTACGGCTACTACAAAATCTGCGGTGTTAGGTTCTCCGGCATGAACATATATTACCAATGCTTGTGCCATCGGATAATCAACATTTGTCCAGTCAGGCTCATAAACTACCCTTACATAATCACCTTCATAAATTTCATTAGAATTTATGGAAAAGCCGGTTCGTAAATCATAGATCTCTGCATCGTAAATGTATAGCAAAACCTCGTCCCATGCATCGTCTGTAAGTCCAATCCCTAACACATACAAATATCCATCATCCTGCGGGATGGCTTGCCCCAATGTTTCCATAAAATATCCATATGCCATAACTGAATCGGAATAAAAAGGCAAAAGTGAAAGAGATAAAACCGCCATAATTAACACTGTAACACAAACTTTTTTTATCATCATCTATCGCTCCTATCTGGTTATAGTTAATTATTCCAAAATTTGTTTTTATTTATGCAGATGCTTCTATAATTATATCCATTCCATGGAAAATATCCATAGAATTATTCTTGCCTTTTCGTTCAATTTTGGAGATAATAAGGATGTATAGAATGTAAAAAGAGGAGGCAACACAGTGGATGTTGTAAACAAGATGAGTTCTAAAGGAAAATTGCTGCTTGTTATTGTAGTGGGTTTGGTGGTACTTGGAGCAATTTTAGCTTCGGGAATAGTTGCTGGCGGAGCTGTATTTGTTGCTGTAACGGTGATTGGCATATTTCTTTTGCTGTTGTTGACCTTTATGGTAATTAATTCTTTGGTGGCACCATTAAATCATATTGCCCAAACTGCCCACGCTATATCCGAAGGCAATTTAAACATTAACTTTAGAAAAAACCTTGGGGGAGAATTAGGGCTTTTAGAGGATTCTTTGGCTAAATTAGCTAATACACTTGTAAGCTTAACTGATAGTGTATCAACTATCTCTCATCATGCAGAAATTGGTGAGCTAGGTATGTTTTTGAAAGAAAGCTCTTATCAAGGAGCTTTTCAAAACATGGCTGTAAAGCTTAACGGCTTATTGGAAGCTTTTTCTAGCGAGACAAGCCAAGTATTAGATTGCTTGGAAAATATTGAAAAAGGAGATTTTTCAGCAAACATCAGATCTTTTCCGGGGAACCGAGGGCAGATCAGTACACTTTTAGGTGCTTTAGGGCCAAATATTAAAAAATTAAACAGCGACCTTAAAGGCTTAATAGAATCTGCTTCTTCCGGTCAACTAAGTTCCCGTATTGATGAAACCTCTCACAAAGGTAGTTGGGGCGAAATTGCAAAACACTTAAATTTAATGATGGACACTATTGCTACGCCTATCAACGAAGCTGTTCAAGTAATGGATAAAGTATCACAGGGTAATTTTTCTGAAGGAATCAAAGGAAATTATAAAGGTGATTTTGGCCGTATAACAACCAGCATTAATGAGACTATAAGCAACTCTTCTAAATGCATAAGGGAAATTACCAGGGTTTTGGGAGAATTATCTAAAAAGAATCTTACTGTGGATGTGCAGGGCGATTTTGTTGGCGATTTTTCTGAAATTAAAAACGAGTTAGAAAAGATTACAAATCAATTTAGTGATGTACTGGCGAATATAAATATGGCAGCAGATCATGTAGCTATAAGTGCCGGAACTATTTCTGAAAGTAGTATTTCTGTTGCAGAGGGAGCCAATACCCAAGCCCATACAGTAGATCAATTGACTATGACGCTTGCCCAAGTAGACGAAAAAACTACGCTTAATGCAGAAAATGCCATGCGAGCCGAAAGCTTATCTAAGACATCAAAAGAAAGTGCCGTCAAAGGCAATTCTGAGATGCAAAATATGCTTGTAGCTATGGGCGACATTAAGGAATCTTCTTCAAACATATCGCGTATCATTCAAGTAATTGGTGATATCGCATTCCAAACAAGCTTGTTGGCACTTAATGCGTCGGTAGAAGCAGCCAGGGCCGGTGTGTATGGTAAAGGATTTTCTGTAGTAGCTGAGGAAGTTCGTAAACTTGCTGATAGAAGTGACGAAGCCGCCAAAGAAACTACAGCACTTATTGAAGAGTCCATTGAGAAAGTAAACCAGGGTACGGCTATTGCTACATCTACGGCAGGTTCATTAGGGTTGATTGTGCAAGATACAGATGAAGTTGCTACTATCATATCAGGTATTTCTAAGGAATTTAACGAACAGTCCAAAGCAATATCTCAGGTAAATACAGGTACCGGTCAAATTGCCGAAGTAATCCAGCGCAACTCATCTACTTCTGAAGAAACTGCCGCCGCGGCTCAAGAGTTGTCCAGCCAATCAGAAATCTTACGCGATTTGATTAGTGTATTCCGCTTGCGTAGTGACAGCAAATCGGCTTCTTCACCTGCAACCGGATCCGTAACAGTTAATAAGCCAATGCCCACCTTAAAACCCGTGCCAACTACAACCATCAAGGCTGTATCAACGCCAAAGCCTGTGACTACAACTAAGCCTATAACCACGGTTAAGCCTGTGACTACAACTAAACCTGTAACCACGGCTAAGCCTGTGGTGACTACAACTAAACCTGTAACCACGGCTAAACCTGTGGTGGCTACAACTAAGCCTGTGACTACAACTAAGCCTGTGACTACAACTAAGCCGGTGACTACAACTAAGCCCGTAACCACAACTAAGCCCGTAACCACAACTAAGCCCGTAACTACGCTAAAGCCTGTAACTACAACTAAGCCTGTAACTACAACTAAGCCTGTAACTACGCTAAAGCCTGTGACCCCCGCAGCCAAACCTTTAGCACCCAAAACTGAATTAACGAAGCCTGTATCTGAGTCTAAGTTGGAACCAATAATAAAACCGCCTGCAAAAGTTGAAAAACCAGACCCGGAAATTGAAGAAATTTCAGCCAGGTCCGGCAACATGGCAGCGGCCTACTTGGCAGAATCTAAGAAAATGATTAACCAATCAACAAAATCAGAACCAAAAACAACAAGCAACACTACACAAAAATCTGCTGCTGCAAAAATGCCATTGCCTGAAATAGGCCCTCCATCAGTAAAAACGCCAAGTGCGTCACACATTTACGACAAATCTGATTTTGGCAAATATTGATAAATTTTAAAAAGGAGGCACAGGGGATACAAAATTTACCTTTGAGTATCACCTGTGCAGCTCCGGTAAAAAAATTTTTAAACAGGCTCTAAAGAGTTTAGGCAATGAAACTTTATTTCTTGACATTGCCTTGGGAGACAAAACATGCTAACCGTTAAACCAGTTACAAAAGCTATAAAATATGATAAAGAGGGTTTTCAGAATATAAAGGATTTATATTATTCTGCCTTCCCCAGGCAAGAACAAGTAGCTTTGGGATTTTTAATCGGTCAAACAAAAAAAGATACTGTTAAATTTGATGCTTTTTATGATGGAGATACATTTGTAGGATTAACTTACACAATTTCATTTAAAGACATAACTTATTTGTGGTATCTTGCAACTCAGCCAAACCTACGTTCAAAGGGTTACGGTTCGCAAATTATGCGGCATCTTCATGAAACATATCCCGATAAGCGCATTGTTCTAAACCTTGATGTTCAAGATGAAACCGCTACAGATAACGAAATACGTAAAAAACGCAAAGATTTCTATATTAAAAATGGGTACTCTTCTACCGGATATCTATGTACTTTTAATCGCAATAAGCTTGATGTTATGTCGATCAACGGCAATGTTACTTTCGATGAATTTTTATCAGTTTTCAAAAATTACTTTGGTTCGGTTTTATATTTCATATCCAAGCCAAAGCTACTTTCCTAAGAAGCTGTTTATATAACGCAACTTCTAAGGCAAAAGTGAACACCAAATAAGACAGGGGATATTGCGATGCAAAAGCTGAAGTCGTGGTTAATGAACCCGTATGTAGTACTATATATCATTTTTATCTACTTTATAGTATTTGCACTGATAGTTGATACCCCTTATGAAATTTTTAATGGGTTGATAGCCATAGCGTTATCATATGATCTTCTTATTACGGATTATGTAGCTGTCGGTGGGGTGGGGGCTACCTTAGTAAATTCAGCTATTGTAAATTTAATTTTTCTTACTTATATGGCGCGCATACAACGTAAAGCCAGCGGATCACTTATTATGGCATTTTGGTTGTTAGCCGGATTTTCATTTTTCGGAAAAAACTTTATTAATGTTTGGCCAATTTTAATTGGTGGATATCTGTACTCCAAATTTCGCAAAGAATCCTTTGAAAGATATGCCGTAGTATCAGCATTAGCTACAGCTCTTGGGCCTATTGTTACACAAATAGCCTATCTGGATCATATTCCTATTGTTCCGCGTTTAATTTTTGCAGTAGTTTTTGGAATTTTTATAGGTTTTATTGTGCCTCCAATTTCTCAAAACCTAATGAATGTCCATCAAGGGTTTAATTTGTATAACGTGGGTTTTACGGCGGGTATTTTGGCTATTTTGACACGAATTTTTGTATCGGTAATAGGCGGTGGCGAGGTTAACCCCATATTTATTTATTGGAGTACAGAATATTTGGTGGTTTTATGTATATTTATGGGTATAATTTTTGCCTTTTTGTTTTTTGTAGGCTGGATTTGTGGAGAAAGCCATAAAGAAAATCTGCAAGGAATGTTTAAGCGAACCGGCCAGGCCGCCAGCGATTATTATGCTGACTATGGAGAAGTTACTTACATTAACATGGGTTTATTGGGGCTGTCTGTAACTATATTGATGTTAGCTATTGGCAGTGATATTAACGGGCCTGTAGTAGGAAGTATTTTTACTGTTGTAGGATTTGGAGCTTTTGGCAAACATATGCGTAATATTTGGCCTGTTATAGCAGGGTGTTTGCTGGCCGGAGGGTTTGTGCATATCTTTTTTGGCAGTAACCCTTCCTCCTCTATAGCAGTTTTGCTTGTAAGCTGTTTGGCCCCCATTGCCGGGCGTTATGGCTGGAAATGGGGAGTAGTTGCCGGTTTTGTACACCTTAACATTGCTATGCATGTGGTAAATTTCTCAGGCGGTTTTAACTTGTATAACAATGGTTTAGCTGCCGGATTTGTAACTATGTTTTTGCTTCCTATAATACGTGTATTTAATGATTAGAAATGAATGTGCAAGCAAGCCTGTCCAAAAGGATGGGCTTGTTTTTTTGCATTTTTCATAAGTAAAAATAAATTTATAATTAACATTATAAGCGCAGCAAAATAAAGCACTAAAAGGCATAATTTTTTTAGCACAAAAACCAAAATATATGGAAAAAAACACTTGAAAAATCCTGTAGAAGATGGTAGGATATAGTCGAAGTAGCTGATCAA
>WQVX01000151.1 GCA_009785615.1 Defluviitaleaceae bacterium
AAACAGCTTGTATGTAAGCCGTATTGTAACCATGAGTGATGGAAGTCAATGGGCACATATTCAGGTTCAAGATACCATTCATAGTCTCCGCAATGGCTATGTTCGTACCACTTACTTGGTAACGGAAGCACCATAAACAAAAGCAGCTACACACTCAGCATTAAAACTCAAAAGCCAATGCCACCAAAATCAGGACGCTAAGAAACAGAGAACCATTTCCACACCACATGACAACAAAAACATATGCCAAAGTAATAACTGGATTTTGAAGGATATGTCAGTTATTCATACATCTAATAAACCGACAGTCATTATGATATTCATGGTATCTTGATAAGTGATTTTTGTATAATTATTCAAAGCCAAAAAGATATACTTAAAAAAGATATACCTATTTGATCCAACACACCAAATGCATCTATCATCTTGAGTCCCAGATGGTGGATGCATTTTTAGTAGATTTTTATGTGTACTAATTATAAAATTTAAAATTCAAATAAATTGCTATATTCGCATTAACAAAAGGAGAATGAAATGAAAAGATTACTTTCCGGCTTATTATTCTTATTTATCATAAGTTCGTCAGCCTGTAACAGTTCAAATAATAATCCACTTAATGCGCCAATTTTTAATCCCTACGATGAAGAAACTTGGAATTTTGCATTGGTTAGCTCTATAGACGGATACAGCATATATTTATATGCAAAGGACATATTTCAAGAAGGAGGCATGTTGTTATACTACAAGGGTGAACATGTTTATTTGGATAATTGGTCATCTGCTTTCCCAAGATTAATATTGCCACAATTATTTTACTATGACTTAAATAAAGATGGCATTAATGAGCTAATCGCTATTATAGCTATTGGTAGCGGGACAGGTGTTTCGATATATGATTTGCATGTGCTAAATATAGATAATGCAAATGATGATGGATACGAATTCACACAATTTTCCTTGATTGGCACAGAGATTAATCAATGGATGGATATTCCCATGTATATAGAAGTATCTGAAAATAGTGAAGCTCACGATTTTATTTTAGGCAGTAAAAGATTTACGATTGATAATTTTGACAGTAGAGATATTGGCTATCAAAATGATGTGTTTTTTGGGGACATAGTAACCTTTGAATTTGAAGATAAGCAATTAAAAGTGATTGTTGGAGTTAGTATATTATGTGAAATTTCAAATACGCCAATATTTTTTGGAGTAGTGGAAGCATTCGTTTTATTTGATGGAAAAAATCTTTTTTTAGGTGAATATACATTTACTTTGTAAGAGTGATTTTACCGGGTCAAGACTAAATTCAATTTCATGACACGCAAAAAGGACGTGCAGGGAGCCAACCCTAAAGGTTGAAATCACCCACACGTCCTACATAACATTATTACCTATATGTACGAAGAACTCAAACATCAAGTACACCTATAAAGCCATCTGCATAATAAACACAACTCTGCTTTCCCGCATCCTTTTTGCGCCTTTCTTGTATTACAAGCGGAAATAGAGTATAATGCCTATTGCTACAGCGATAGGTTTACCTGTGTTTGTGTGCGGATGATGCTAGTATCATCCCTGCAAGCGTCGGTTGGTGTTTACGAGGCACTTCCCGAACGCTGTAGCTGTTACGCTACACAGCTACACGCTAAACTTGTGCAAACAGATAGTACCATGAAGTTATAACTTTTGCAAGACAAATTCTAAACAAATTTAAACCGTGGGCTTTGCCACGGTTTTTTAACGTGGCAAATATACCTCCAACCGATGACAAAATGAGACCGATTGCGCACACAAGAATGGCGTACATACAAAAGAAGCGAGCCTTTTTAGACTCGCTAAACAACTTCTAAGTTTGTGCTCCGTCAGTGGTATCCAATTCATCAAAGTACTGCACAATTCCAAGATAAATACCCCAGGCCATGCGCTCTTGATAATCTGCTTGCGTAAGTTTGCTTCGGTCGTTATAGTTAGTAAGAAATCCACATTCTACAATAACCGCCGGCATTGTTGTTTGCCGTAATACATAATAATTTTCATTTGGGCGGGCTTCAAGACGTTTATTTGTGCCTACAAATGTTTTTATCTGCTGTTGGATGCTTTCTGCAAGCTTGCGGCTATTGTTTGATGTATCAAAATAAAAAAC
This sequence comes from Defluviitaleaceae bacterium, assembly GCA_009785615.1. Classification (GTDB taxonomy): domain Bacteria; phylum Bacillota; class Clostridia; order Lachnospirales; family WQUN01; genus WQVX01. The sequence goes on from WQVX01000151.1 coordinate 2,147, forward strand.
CTGCGCCCCATGCACACTTCCTTTGGGGAAAGAATTTTGATGTATGCTTACAAAAATATCTGCTTGGCTGGCGTTTGCTAATTGCCTGCGTGTATACATGTCTCCTTGCTTGGTAGATGAAATGGCTTGATCGTCTAATCTTGTCATAAACACAGTGGCTCCGCCTGTCTCTAAAAAAGCTTGTAATTTTAGAGCAATAGCCAAATTAATATCCTTTTCTTCTACAGTACCAGCTACTTTTCCGGGGTCAAAAGCACCGTGACCGGCATCAATCCATACAATTCTTCTGGAAACCGGCATGGCAAACACCGGCACACTTTCTGTTGTATATGCTTGGCTTAAACTCCATAAAATAGCGACTACGCACATTATTCCCAGTATCACATCTTTACGTATGCTTAAATACATGTTAATCCACCCCGACTATTAAACCCTTGCATATTTGCCGGATAATCAGATATACAAGATGTCATTTTTACATGCATATTCATAGACGGCATGGACTAATTACTGTTTTTTTAACGACTTATCATTTTTATAAATCCATTTACTTTTTGGCGGTCTTGTTCCGGCAAAGCATTACGTATTGTTTCTATTATCGCGTTGCGTTGCGATGAAGAAATAGGCTTTATTTGCGTTATTTTTTGGTTTACCTGCATATATAACCGGGCTATGTCTGCGGTGCTTTTCCCTTGCATGTCTCTTGCAAATTGTTTAAGAAGTTGTACTTGTGCCGGGTCTAGCTGGGTAAAAGCAGGTTTCCTAAAAAGTGCTTCTATGTCCATGGTTGGTACGTCCTTTCTCTATTAAAATAACAAGTTCTACGCTTTTAATTAATACATCCATCATGTGTTGATTTCTTTCAGGCATTTTGGGTTTGATAGCCCTAAGCATTTCTAGCCGCCAATTGCTGCCCCTTCTGCCGGCCTGAGAAGCATGAGCAAGTATTAATTGCTGTAGCTCTACCGCTTCTTGAAGGTTATAAAGCATCTCTTGGTTTTCTCTTGGCAAAGAAGGTAGAAGCGGCAGTATCATCTGGAAAATTCCCTGATTATCCATTAATTCAACTCCTGTCATGTTCCCCTCCATTATATTCTGCCACTGTTTAAAAGGTGCGGATATTTTGAAGGAATTTTGATATAAGCCGCGTATAATTTTTAGCCATAAACAAATACTACCTGCGGATAGTTTTTAGGCCGGCAATCAATAAACTGTCTAATGAAGGAAGGAGGCAAATTTTATGAATAGTCAACAAATTAATTGTAATGTACGCTCCTGTAGGCATAATGATCAAGGACAATCATGCACATTAAGCAGTATTAATGTTGGCAACACCGCGCCAACACCTCATCGTTGTGCAGATACAGAATGTGACAGTTTTGAAGAATAATAAGAATTAAAAAATGCACCTGCCATTTTAAGATTGAACGGCAGGTGCATTGATGTTTCTATAGATAGGTTATTGATCTCTGCTAGGCGTTATCCGATTTGAATTACTAATGCCTGTCATGGTTGTTAACGCACTCTCGCCATGAACTGCGGAATAGATTTGGCGAATTCCACCAAAGTTATACACATGGCCTCTATTTATCCTAACCCACCTACCATCATGTATAAATACAAACCATCCTGTAGGTACGCTTAAATTTGTGCGCAATTGGACATTAGTTCCATAAAGGTGGTGATTGCGTGTACCATCGGCAAAATGCCTTGATGAAATTTGTGTCTCAAATATAGATACAAGCATTCCGTCAAATCCGGTTGCAGCTTGTTCAAGTGTTATAGGAATGGGCGCAATTCTTGCAATTGAGTTATTCGTAACAGTATGGCTTACAGCAGTTGCAGTGTTATTATTAGCTCCATTGATTCTTAAATTTCCATCAAAATTTCGCACATATCCTGTTACTCTAACACGCTGCCCTATGAAGTTAGAGGCATTTGATATTGATACAAGTATGCCATCATTTGGCCCACCGGCATTTATACTTTGCATAAATGCAACATTGGCCGATTGCGATCCTGTGATATGGCCTTCTATAGTTACTTGTGTACCTATTTCGGCGGCTCGTGCTGAAGCTATGGCGGAAGATGCCAGACGTAGTATCACCCGGTTTGCTATACGGTCGTTATTACTAATACCTGTCATTTCAATATATGCCTCTTCGTTAAAGCTTGAAGAATATATTTGATTTCTGCCAAGGAAATTAAGTACATGGCCTCTGTTTACGTAAATCCAACTGCCATCTTGAATGTTATTAATAAAACTTGATGGGTTTGGGACATTAAAATTTGCACGCAATACTGTGTCAGTGATCATAATTCCATGATTTTGTGTACCATTTCCGGGAATCCTACCTGAGATTTGTATAGGATGCGCTAAGGATACAAGCATACCTTCAAAGCCAAGTTGGGTTTGCTCAAGGGTTATAGGTATGGGATCTACCGGCACAATTCCAGCATTAGAGTTTAAGACTTGAACCGGTGTAGGCGTAGTATTGTTGCTTCCGTTAATTCGTACATGCCCTTGCATTATGTGTACATAGCCTGTTACTCTAACCTGATGACCTGTAAAGCTTCCGGCATTTGCTACTTGCACAAGTATGCCATCATTTGGGCCACTTGCGTTTATAGCTTGCATAAATGCAACATCCGGGGCTTGTGATCCTGTAATATGACCATCTACGGTTATGCGAACACCTCTACTAACCCGTGCTTGTGATACCGGTGTTATTTCCGGTGCTACCGGTATTGATAATGGTTCAATTGCCGATTCTGTGATGGTTTGTGCAAGGACTTGCAAAGGATCCGGCACTTCCAAGGGAAGCAATGTTAAGATAAGTAAAACAGCTAGTACTTTTTTGAACTTTCGTGTGATGTTTTTCATGTTAGTAAATCCTTTCTGTGATTTATTGATTTCATTTGTTAGAAATTAGTTTTATGTTGTATACCTTGCCATTATCAGGCATTGTATTTAACATTAAAGTAGATTCATTCTAGGATGTAGCCTTTAACTTCATTTGCATGTGGTTATTTGCCAATATCCTAAGATGGTACATTCATAGTTTTATTGATAAAACTTTAGCTTTTTCTCATATTTTTTCAACTCAGAATATGTTAAATCTTCTTTAATAACCATCCATTCACCATACCTAACTACAACTAACGTATATAGACATTTAAAGAAAATCTTACCTTTTATTTTTTTTGTTTTACAAGTTATTAACTCATCATAGGCAATTGTAGTAGTACTTCCATCATCATTTGGGTAGGTGAGTAACATATTAATCTTAATCCTTCTATCGTTATTGAGATTTTTTATTTTCTATGCTTTATAACGGTCAGCAGGTATTTTCTTCTCTAAGCAGTCTCAAATTCTAGCGATTTTTCCTGTGTATTCTACTAATTTGCTCATCTAATTAACCTCATCAACAATACTCATTAAGCTTTCTATCAACGACTTGTTTCTAGCATCATCAACTGCAACCTTAGTAAAATTTTCTCTGTTTGATGAAATCACATTCCTAATAGTTCCTTTAACAAACGTTTCTAAATTTTTATCTCCACTATCAGAGCAGAAGTGATATAAGTCAATCAATATATTTGTAGCGCAATTTTTAGCAACTAAGTGATTGTCTAACAATGCGACTTGTACAATAAAAGGCAGTGCCTCACGAACAGCAGGGTAATAAGAACCACAATGATCATTTCCAATAGCAAACATTACATTGCTACTAATAGGGGCGTTTAATAATAGATCGCATTTTATATTTTCAATGTGGTATATACCTTCCTTAGACTCTTTATCGGCAAGAGCAAGTGCTATTAATGCATTTGGTACGTTTTCCGGTATATAATATATAGAACTACCAAAACTATACCAATCAACCCTTTTTACTGCTGCAATAAATTGTTCTATGTTCAAATTCTACACATCTTTCTGTGAATTGCAGTGAAATCACTCCATAGCGAAATAAATACACATTTATTTTTTTCAATATTTCATTTTGTTTTACAAATCGTTAGCTTGCGGCTAGTATCAAAATCTGGTGCATCCTCCTGTGCTGTCGTAGTTAATATTTCTTCTAAACTCATCGTACGTTCAGTGGTAGGTGGGCCAAAATTGAAATTAATGTGGTCATGCCAAGTTGTATATATTTCTACAAATTCACCAAGGCTTAAAATTTTATTAAGGAAATTGTATAACGTTTGATCACGTAAATTCAGCCCTTTTTGATGTAACAATTCCAATTCTTGTCTTTTAGTTTCATTCTCCAAATTTTTTTGAGAGATAGCATTTCTTTGATCGTAATAATCTTCTGATAATATTAGAGAATAACCATAAATAAAGGAATTTTTAAAACAATCATTAAAAACTGCATCTCTTTTATCCATGATAAAAATATCAATTTCCCAAGGCGTGGGCTTTGAAATATCTATGCCGAATTTTTCTTCTTGCCCTTTAGGACCTAATAGATAAAATGGTTCAAGTTCTCTTGGAAAAGATATATATTTAATAATGCTCATTAGCTTCTTCCTTTTCAATAACCCGTGTAAGCCACTCAAAATTTTTAGAATGGCTTACATTCAATTATTTGATAACTTCTACAGTGATTACCAATCTCTTTGCTTTGTTTTATATATTGTATATCTACACTTTCTCACCCTTCTTTTGGATTTTGGGCAAGTTAGCAACTCCTCTAAGTCCATAATGCATTCAGATTCTGGTGAACCAAAATTATAATCTTCACCATTTATCAACTCAGCATAAATTTCTACAAATTCATCAACATTTAAAGTAAGTTGAAGAAAGGTATATAACAATTGATTACGAAACAAGCTTTCTTCATCCCAAATTTCTTTTAGCTTACGGTTTATAATCTCATCCTTTTCATCTTCCCTTATAATTTTAATTTTTTCATCATATCTATAGTTTGGTGATATACTTATACAAAGGTCATAAATAAATGGGTTTTTAAAACAATTATCAAAATTCATATTCATATCTTCTATATCAGAAATAATAACATTATTTACCTTTATTGGAAGTTCAGAATATATAAATTTTTCTTCTTGAAAAATATCTGAGACATAATTTATGTCAAACGCTATTTTTTTATTGATAATATCTGATAAGCGAGGTGTTTCCAGTTCTTTTGGAAAAGATATAACAGCGATTGCACTCATGGATCATCGTTCCTTTCAAAATAACCTCATGTAAGCCACTCAAAACTTTAGAATGGCTTACACTCAACCATTTGATAATTTCTTATAGTAACGGCAAATCTCTTTGCTTTGTTTTGTATATTGTAAGTTTATGCTTTTCCAATATTCTTT
>WQVX01000152.1 GCA_009785615.1 Defluviitaleaceae bacterium
CCTACCCCCACCGCCTCTACATTCCTGCTTGGCATCCATCCAACCACAAGAGCCGCCAACATTGTAACGACAACAAAAATGGCCACAATACGCCTTGTAACTTTGTCTTTAAATCCTGATTTTATCCTTTTCATTTTAAGATCCTCCCTTATGATGGTCTGCTGCAAATCCCCTATTGTTTTATTCTACATTGAGTAAGATGATTTTTCAGAATACTGCTTGAATAAGTTTGTCCATACAGACAACTAAAATGCATTTGGTGTCAAAATTTTAATTCTAACAGGCTTTTAAATCGAATTATAGCAGAAGCTTTATAAAAAAAGCGGTAATGAATTTTTAGTTTGCAAAAAATGTTTAAGATACTCTGGTTATAATATCGCAAGATTTTTCTTCCTTCCCATTGCTGATAAATGTCCAACGTGATACAATATTTTATGTTCTAATGAGCAATTTTGCAGTATGAGATAGCCTTATAGAATAGGACAACTTCAAGGTGTTTTATTCTTAATTAAGCATATGGGGAGGTTTTATTATGCTATCAAAAGGACTTTTTATTATTGTAGGAAGTATATTAGGGTCAATCCTTTCAACTGCACTTGGATTTGCATTAATTCCAATACCACCTTTAGCAGCAGCCGTTTTTGGTGCAGGATTAATTGGTGGTGGTATTTGTGGTGCAAGAATTCATAATAAGTTAAAAGGGAAATTATAACTAACAGCTAAATGCAAAGTGGGAGGTCATAATGATAGAAAATCAAGGTAACTTTTTTCAAAGATTGGCCAAAGGAGGAGATGCCGCTTGGAAGGGTCTTGAATCGTTTTTTAAGACAAATAAAGGTGATATTTTTGAAGCGATGAATACAGTAAAAGCTGAATTAGAAAAACCTGATAAAATTGAGTTAGAAAAACCTGATAATGACCAAATTAAAAAAGATAAGTTGGCAAAATAGAACTTGCCAACTTATCTTTTTAACTAAGCTTGTTTTATAACAGCAGTCAATATTTCAGTGAAATTAACCTTTTAAAGCCATTTTAGTATCCCTGGCTATCACTAACTCTTCGTTAGTAGGTATTGCCAAGGCTCTAACTTTCGCATCAGGCTTTGAAAAATCCATTGCTTGTCCACGTTGCTTGTTCTTTTCTGTATCAATCTCTAAACCTAAAAAGCCTAAATATGAACAAACTTTTTCACGTACATAGCTATCATTTTCACCAATGCCGGCAGTAAATACAACTGCATCCAAACCATTCATAGATGCTGCATAACTACCAACATATTGAGCTACCCTGTAGCAAAACACTTCCAACGAAGCTTCAGCACGCTTATTGCCTTGCTCTGCTGCTGTTGCTAAGTCTCTGAAATCACTGGAAACACAAGAAATTCCCATCATTCCGGATTTTTTATTAAGTACATCCAATACTTGCTGAGCTGTCATATCTTCCTTTTGCATAACAAATGGGATAACCGCCGGGTCTATATCACCACTACGAGTACCCATAGCTAAACCCTCCAAAGGTGTAAAGCCCATAGATGTATCTATCGAACGTCCTTTGTCTACAGCACATACACTAGCCCCATTACCTAAGTGGCAAGTTACAACTTTTGCTTGATCATATGGCTTACCTAACATTTCAGCCGCTAAAGTTGAAACGTACTTATGGCTGGTACCATGAAAGCCATATTTACGGATTTTGTATTTCTCATACAACTCATATGGGATAGCATATAGATATGCCTTTTCCGGCATAGTTGCATGAAAGGCTGTGTCAAACACACCTACTTGTGGTACACCCGGCATAATCTTTTTACATGCACGGATACCAATCAAGTTAGGAGGATTATGCAATGGAGCGATGTCACAGCAATCTTCTATCGCTTGCTCTACTTCATCAGTAATAACTACAGAATCGCTAAAGCGTTCGCCACCATGAACCACTCTATGACCGATTGCATGAATTTCAGACATAGATGTAAGTACACCATGATCTTTATCTATTAAAGCATCCATTACCACTTTAACGGCGGCCTCATGATCCGGCATGGGAACATTTGCTTCATAATTTTTACTTGGTGCGCTGTGTTTTAAAAATCCATCAATGCCAATACGCTCACATAGACCCTTAACTAACAATTTTTCAGAATTCATATCCAGCAATTGATACTTTAAGCTGGAGCTTCCGCAGTTAATCACAAGTACATTCATTTTTTAACCTCTTCCTGATAAGTATACTCTACATGCTTTTATAATCATACCAAAACCGCTGTAATAGCTGTAACACCTACAATATCATCAACAGAACAGCCTCGGGATAAATCGTTAACAGGCTTAGAAATGCCTTGAGTAATTGGCCCGTAAGCATCTGCTTTTGCCATACGTTGCACTAATTTATAACCAATATTACCGGAGTCTAAATCCGGGAATATCAACACATTTGCATGTCCTGCAACAGTGCTGTCCGGTGCTTTTTGCTTGCCTATTTCCGGGACAATAGCAGCGTCCAATTGAAGTTCACCGTCCAGCATCAAATGAGGAGCACTTTCCTTAGCAATACGTACTGCCTCTACTACTTTGTCCACATCCGGATGTTTTGCACTACCTTTAGTAGAATGTGAAAGCATAGCCACTTTAGGCTCTTCATTTACCAGTTTTCTAAATGACTCTGCTGAACTTTGGGCAATAGCAGCAAGCTCATCTGCTGTTGGATTTTGTACCAATCCACAATCTGAGAACAGGAACACACCCTTAGAGCCATCAGCTCCACTGCCCAAGTCGCAATCAGGAACTACCATTATAAAAAAGCTGGATACCAATTTTATGCCCGGTGCAGTTTTAAGAATTTGCAAACTTGGCCGTAACACATTAGCTGTAGAATAAACTGCTCCGGCAACCATGCCATCTGCCAAATTTTCTTTAACTAACATACATCCCAAATACAATGGATCCGTTTTAAGAAGTTCTTCTGCTTCTTTTTGAGTCATACCTTTACTTTTACGCAGTTCTGCCAGTTTTTCAGATAGTTCGTTAGTCTTGCTGTAGTCACCGGGATCAATACATTCTGCCTTAGACAAGTCTAGCCCTGTGCTTGCAGCTTTAATCTCTTTAACATTACCAATCAAAATTACTTTGGAAATGCCTTCTTTTAAAATAGCGTCTGCCGCTTTAAGAGTTCGTATATCTCCTGATTCCGGCAACACTATTGTCTTTTTAGCTGCTCTTGCACGATCTTTGATTGTTTCTAAAAAACTCATTTAAGATCCTCCCATACGTATTGGTTATATATTTGCAAATTTTATAATTGCTTGAGCTATATTATCTATATGAAGCTGTTGTTGTACAGCACCACATTCATAGGCAGCACGAGGCATACCATAAACTACACAGGATGCTTCATCTTGGCCAATGGTAGTTGATCCCATATTTCGCATAGCAAGCAAACCATTAGCACCATCACTACCCATTCCTGTCAATATCACACCAAGCACTTTCGAGCAATCATTACCTAAAACCGTAACAATAGAATCAAACAACACATCCACAGATGGACGCTGGTTACAAACGCGGTCACTCTCTGTACATTTAACAATTAGGTTTCCTTTTTGTTTGTCTAAAACCATATGATAATTTCCCGGTGCAACATATGCCAACCCATTAGTTAGAGGATCATTATTACGTGCTTCCCAAACACTTATGCGACAAGAATTATGAAGCCTTTCTGCAAACATTCGCGTAAAAACAGGCGGCATATGTTGTACAATCAATATAGGAGGGGAATTTTCAGGCAGATCCCTTAAAATATGTTCCAAGGTGTCTGTACCACCGGTTGATGAGCCAATAGCAATAATTTTTTCTGCATTACCCGGAATACTTAAATTGGGATGTTTAAGTATTCTGGAATTATCGCCATCGCCTTCTTTTTTTACAACATTTCTAATACGAGATGACAGCATATTTGCAAAATAATGTTCCGGCTGAGATGTATTACGCAACATCATAGCTGATGCCCCCCATTCCAAAGCACTAAAACCCTGGGAGGCAGCATCAACTATAGCTATAGTAGGTATTTTTTTTACTTTTATGGCAGAAAGAAAAAGCTTAGCATCTTCCAAATAGACATCTAAAACAATGGCTTGTACACCCTCAAGACGAGAGTAGCCTTGGTTTATACTGTCTGTAGAATAGATTACTGCCATATCTTCTTGAGCCTGTATACATTTCTCAAGGAATGGTTGTCTTGTGGAATCAGCAACAATTGCTACATATATCATAATGGCACCTGCACATATTACTATTGCTATGTCTATTGAGAATTAGCGACATTAACAAATATAATCTCATCTTGTCGTATAAAGCCTAAATGTACCCTTGCTCTTTGCTCTATATATGCATCACTTTCAATAAAAGCATGTTGATCTTCTAAACTTCCGGCTAACTGATATTCTTGTTCCAATTCAGATGTTAGTCTGTCAAGCTCTTGGCGGTATAATTCATACTGGCTATATTGCATAGAGATTAATCCCAAAAACATTATTATCATCAGCATCCAAAAAGGAAAGTATAAAATCAAGCGTGTTTTTTTTCTTTTTCTTGGCTTATTGCTTCTATCGTTAACCATTTTACACCTTCTTTAGCATCACAAAAATATTTTTACGGGCAGTTTTTATCCTGGAGGCAACTCCTTTTCTCACAAATTTCACCTTTTTGCGAAAAAAAATAAATATACCTCTAAACAACCATTTAACAGGTATTGCCAGCAATTTAATGATTGCTTTAATAGGCCAAAGGAGAATATTCAAAACAGCTATCACTACTTTTTGAAAAAACCGGATAACTGTAACGGATACCTTCATGATTAATGGACTAAGAGAACAAAAATATAATACCATACCAAGTGCTGCTCCTGCTATCGAAAAAAATCTTATTTCTCCATAATTCCTATGAAGCATAAAATAAAACATTAATAGGGAAACAGCTACACAGTAGAGGATATCCTCCAACTGTACTATAAAATTATTATGAGGAATTGTTTTACGCACAATCCTAAAAATATCGTACACAAAACCAATTGCAAATCCTGCTGCTACCGTGGTTAAAAACAGCCAGGTTTGGTCAGACATAGATAAAATCATCTTGTCTACGCCCTTACCTGAAGAGTTTTCCCAGCAGAGATTTGCCACCTTTGGCATATCCATTTGGATCTTCATAGGTTATACCACTTACCTCACCGGTTATGGCAAGCTCGCCATTTTCTAAATTGAGGCGGTTAACATGGAGGTTGATGCCACGGATAATCAACATTCCAAGTTCTGTTTCTGCTATAATCGTCTCTTCATCAAAAGAAATTACATCTAGTACCCCGGTAGCTGTCATGCTTTCTCGTCTTATAAGATTTATTGCATGACCTGAAGCACTTTTTTGTTTCCTTTCTTCCGGCATATCTTTACCCCCAAAATTCCTAATTTTTGGTTTTATTTTATACATAATATATGGGGTAAAACAGTAAGATATGCTTGAAAGTATGACTACAACATTTTATACATTTGGTTAGTATCCTCTTTACGTACTACTTCTTTTACTTGCAATATTTCAAATTTTGTCGTTTTATCACCAAATCGAATTTCTACTACATCGCCTTCTTTAACATCAAGTCCGGCTTTGGCGATCTTGCCATTAACGGTTACTCTTCCGGCATCACAAGCTTCGTTAGCAACACTTCGCCGCTTGATTATGCGGCTTACTTTTAAATATTTATCTAATCGCATATCGGCACCTCCGGATACCAATTTAGATATACACTATCCGGCATTTTGAATATAGTATGCTATGATAGCAGCTACTGTTTCGTTAGCTAATCTCTCTTGGTACATCGGGTTTATCATCCATGCAAAGTCATCTATATTAGACATAAAGCTGGTTTCAAGCAAAATTGATGGTGCCCATGTAGGACGGCATACAAAGAAGTTAGCTTGGTTGACATTTGCCCAGCGATTAGTGTCAGGGTTAACAGCGTACATATGGTTTAAGAAAGTTCGAGCTAAATTGTGGCTTGTATAGTTTCTGTACCATACTGTAAAACCTCTAATGTTAGTGGCATCAGTTGTATATGCAACACTGTTGGCATGAGTAGATATAAACATGTCCGGCCGTGCATTGCGGCTTGCTATAACACGGCTAAGAAGTGTATGCTCTGATTCGTTATTATTTCGTACCATAACTACTTCTGCGCCCAAAGATTCAAGCCTGTTTGCAAGGTTTACAGCATTTATCAGATTGATATGTTTTTCTGACATTAATCTGCCCATGGGACCTAATGCACCATAATCAGTACCTCCATGCCCTGCATCTACTACAAATGTAAACCCATAAAATGGCATCCGCCAATTTTGGTAAAGTGTCTGTGGAGTCATTGCAACTAGTTGGAGTCTATTATTTTCAACAGTAAGATCATATCCATTAAGTCGAACATTTTCCCTAACTCTAAAACTTATATAAGGTATACCTTCACTTGTTGTTCCGTATGCCATATTCTCAAATATTGAATTTGCCGGTGGAGCAACATGACTCATTTGTGGAGGCTCCGTTTGCATACCAAAATATACAGTTAAGAGTCTATCTTCAAATGTAGCACGAGCCGCTGGGGGGGCTGATCCGTTGGATATCTGCCAACTTACTGTTTCTATATGTCCATCACGAGAAAAAGTACCTTCATGTAAAATATTTTCTGTAAGCGATTGTGCTCCGGTGCGTTCTACATTGGAAGCACTTATCCAACCACCATTTGATAACCGCAACCATTGTTCATTTCTGGCAGAAGCAATGATTCTATCTTGCATTCCTTGCTCCAATAACCAGTTAGTCCCACCGGATTCTGTAGCTCTTGGATAAAGCCATGCAACCTCAGCGGTTACTGTGGCGTAATAAGGCTCGTTTCGTGAAAATACCCTATCCGGTATTGTTGGAGCCGGAGTTGCACCGGGTACAGGAGTGGGAGCAGGTTGTGCAGCAGGAGCACTTCGGCTAATATTACGGGTTACTGATGGTTGGCCCGGTTGAGTGAATTCAAAAATATTTGGGCCATTTTCAAGTGAAGCAAATACACTAAAAAAACCTTCAGATGTTCGATTAGTGACAAGTTCACCATTCATATACAGTGGCAAACCGGGGATACTTGAGCCCCAGATATTATGACCTGTAGCATTTAGCCCAATGGTTACATCATTAGCAGGCATTACTACTTTTAGCTCATTCATTGTAACAACTGGCTGACGAGGAGGTTCCGGAGGAGTAGGTAGTATCGGATCGACTGAACGGCCTGTATACCAAGTACGCAAAGTGTCACCTACTCCACCACGCAAATGCGCCCAACGGAAAAATACACTACCTTTAACTACATCAGAAGTCGCATTCATTTCCAATTGCCGTAACATCTCACC
>WQVX01000153.1 GCA_009785615.1 Defluviitaleaceae bacterium
GGCAGCCTTTCGATTAGTTCCTCAACATTTGTTTTCCTTGTTTCCATTTCATCTCACCCTCTTTTAGGGTAGCATTTTTTCTCTTGGTTTGGAATCATTACTTTAAGTTAGTTCATATGGGGCTTTGCCTGAACGTAGTATGTTTTGTCTTGAATGTAAAGTTGATTTTTACGCCTAGGGCATAACAGATATTATTCAGGCTAAAATCACCAAAATAAAAAATGTTTTTGTTAATATACTCTCGAACCAAACGAAAAAGAATAAGGAGGAAATACCATAAATAAAAAATTACTTATTGGAATGACAAGCGCAGCATGTTTGCTCACGTTAACTTTGTCAGGCTGTGCTTCAAATAATGACGCAGCGATAAGAGAAGAGGCATCATTAACTATATCAACACCACCCATTAATATTATTGCAAATAATGAGCAAGTTCCTGAAGAATGGCGACAATGGAATCCAGAAGCAGACGGTTTTGTAAGAAGAGTGCCCGCTACGCTGGTACAAATCGGATTGGAGGACGGCGAAGAAGTTACCTTGGTAGTAAGCGGAAATGAGCTTGTTTTTGATGGGCAACATCCTTTTATGCAAAATGATGAAGTATTTGTTCCGGTATATGGTGTATTTGAATATCTGGAAATGTCAGAATGGTCGCATAATGCCGAAGAATGGCTACCAATAACTCCATTTACAGTAGCATGGCATGAAGGAACATCTACAGTAACATTGAGAAACCAGCATGTTGTTGTAACTGTTACAGAAGGAGAACCAACTATTGGGATAGTATATACCGCTCCACAAGCACCTGACCCACCAATCCCGGTTTCAAATCCCTCGCTGCAAAGAATAAATGGAGAAATTATGATTCCGTTAAGGCCAATTGCAGAGGCTTTTGATGCAGAAATAGAGTGGGATGAAGCAACTGGCAGGCTACACATATTTTATGGAAATTACACTCTAGGCACAATGGATGAAGATGGTACCATGCTATCCTTTCGTCATAAAAACCCACACTTATAAACTTTAGACTTTAAACTAAATCGGAGGAATTTATAATGAAAAAATCTTTAATAGCCTTGTTGTTTTCAGCGTTTACTTTGGTGACATTTTCCGGCTGCGGTACTCAAGAAACCCACGCAGGCGGCCTTAATATTACTAGCAGCAACACAAATATTAACAATACAAATATCAGTAATACAAACGTTAGTAACGAACTGACAATAGCATCATTGAGGCATGACCCTCTTTTAGAAGATGCAATAAGAAGGTTTGAAGCTTTGCATGACGACCGCTATACAATAGAACTTGTTGTATATGATGATTTTACAAGTTATTCCCAAATAATTACCACTGCCATAATGAGCGGCAGAGGGGAAGATATTATTAGTGCATCTCATCTCACATGGCAGAGGCTTGCCGACGTTAACATGCTACTTGACCTAAACAATAAAATGAGCTTTGAACCGGGAATATATTATCAAAGTGTACTAGATGCCTTTATATACAATGGCGGACGATATGTGCTACCACTAGGGTTTAGAATTGACGCATTTAGGCTTAACAACGTATCAGCAATTGATATGCAAAATCGAAGATATTTCACCCTTGACGATATGATAGCTCTTGCACATGCCTACCCTGATGAATGTTTTATCCATAGCCCTATGGGAATAAACGAAACCACCATTGCCCATAGATTTTTTGAGCTTAACTTTGATGAGTTTATAGACCTGCCAAACAGAACCGCCAATGTTGACAGTGAAAAATTTATAAATTTACTTACCGATGTTCAATCAATAGGCGATAGGCTAGTATCTTCTGATTGGACACGAATTCCATTAATACAAGAAACCATGCTCCATAATATAGTAATGCACGTTGATGGGATAGAAGATTATTCAGATTTTCATCTTATGACCAATGCAAGGGGCGAAGGAGTAGCTCGCTCTAATATGTTGATGGCGATAAATGCAAGTACCCAAAATCCAGAACTTGCTACCCGCTTTATGCAGTTTCTTATATCAGAAGAAGTACAATCTTCTCCAGAAATGTTTGCAACTCCTGTTAATAGAAACGCTGCTCAAATAGTTTCCAGAGGTACACTTGAAGGCTCTATTGCGCTTGGATTTGTACCGGAAGGAATTGACTTTGATACAAACCTTGCTGTATTCAACGCTTTTGCAGATAGATTAACCAGAATTGGAATATCAGATCTTTTTATAAGCGATTTTGTAATAGCAGAAATGAACAGATTTTTTAATGGCGAAGTAACTGCCCAACAAGCGGCAAGTAACCTGCAAGCTAGGCTTACTACTTACTTAAATGAGTAGTATTCGCAAAAATATAACTGCATTTCTATTTATTGTTCCTGGTTTTGCAGGTGTAGCACTTTTTTATGTGATTCCATTTATCATGTCACTAAGTTATGCAACTACGGACAGAAGTGGTAACTTTGTAGGTATAGCAAACTTTATCAATTTATTTGAAAGTGAAGCCTTTCGACTTGCATCATGGAACACATTTAGATTTATGATAATTGCTATACCTATCAACATAATAATACCGTTATTTATTGCGTGTCTGCTTTTTAACATGCAAGGGCTAAAGTGGCTTAAAACAGTATTTATGTCACCGCTAGTCATTCCTACTGCAAGTATCGCTTTTTTCTTCCAAAGTCTGTTTATGTCTAACGGTTTGCTAAGCCGCCTGTTAAATAACAATGTTGATTGGCTTCAAACAGACCATGCTTTCAGCATTGCAGTAGGGTTATATGTGTGGAAGAACCTCGGCTTTAACCTTGTTCTGGCTTTAGCCGCTCGCGCCAATATCCCAAAAGACTACTATGAATGGGCGACTGTTGAAGGCATGGGAGAAATCCGAATGTTCTTTAAAATTACGGTTATTTACCTTATACCCGGATTATTCATCATGTTTGTTATGTCATTCATAAACTCTTTTCGGATTTATCGTGAGCTTTATATGCTGGCCGGTAACTATCCTCATCAAAGTATTTATATGTTACAGCACTACATGAACAATCAATTTTTATGGCTAAATCGTCAAAATTTAACAACATCTGCTTTTATAACAACTCTAGCAATATCTGCATTTATGGTCATATTCTTCATCATTGATAAAAAAACCGAATTTGGGGAGTGAAAATGAAAATATTTTTAGTTGCTCTTGCTTTTATCTACATCATTCCCCTTTTGATTATTTTTACAAATTCTTTTATGTCCATGGGGGAAATCGCTCGTAATTATGGTGCAACCCATGATTATTTTGATCATGAATTAATAGGGCAAATTAGCTGGGTTCAGTATAAATTAATACCCGAAATTATTACATTAAGCCAATATCATACTTTGCTGTTTAAAACGCCTATGTATCTTGATTTTTTTATTAACTCAATAAGACTAACCCTTCCCATTGTGATTATGCACATCGTTATAGGATCAACAGCAGCATACGGATTTATGGTGTGGCAATCACGATTTAAAGAAATTATTTTTTGCGCTTACATAATTGTGATGGTTTTACCGTTTCAAGCAACACTTGTGCCCAATTTTATTATGGCGGATGCTCTTGGGATTTTAAATACACATGCTTCTATCATACTCCCTTTGGGATTTAGCCCCTTCGCCGTATTTATTATGCGGCAGTGTATGAAGGGCATACCGGTCAACATTTTTGAAGCGGCGCAAATAGACGGAGCAAACCATGCTCAGCAGTTTTTCCATATTGCTATGCCGATGGCAAAAGGAGGAGCGGCTTCTTTGATAATCCTAACCTTTGCCGATAGTTGGGCAATGGTAGAACATCCTATGGTATTTTTAAGAGATTCCGCACTAGAACCACTATCAGTTGTACTTTATCGAATAGGGCAAGACAACATAGGTTTAATTTTTGCTGCATCAGTATTTTATATGTTGCCTATGATCTGGATTTTTTTGTATGGTCAAGAGTATTTTGAGCAAGGGGTAAAGCTATCCGCGTTAAAGTAACACCAAAAAGGAGCTAAATTTGTGAATACTAACGGTGTAAATATTAACAAGAAAAAAATGAGGAAATTGCTTTATATTTACATCGCTATTATATTGGTATTAATTTTTTCCTCAAGAACTATCTACAACTTTTCTATACCAAGAGTAACCGTCGTCATGGCTCAAAGCGGCTGGATAACAAAAGAACTTGAATCCCGTGGTGTAATAGAATTTTATGACACCTTTGATATTTTTGCAATTTCCAGTGGATGGATAAATGAAATATCCATAAGACCGGGAGATTTGATTGACGAAAATACAATAATCATCCAATATACTCAAACCTCAGCAATTACAGAACAAGCCCTTACAGATTTAAGATTTAATATTGAACGCACAGAAAATCATTTGGAAATGTTAAATTTAAACAGGTCAGACATTCAACGCAGATTAGCAAATATAGATTATGAATATTCCACACCGTCAATTAACGAGCCTTCTGATGAGTTGCGTAATTTAGAGTGGGCTGTAACAGATTCAATTGTAAATTTAGAAACTTTGCAAAGCGAATTTCTTGTAACCAGTCGGCTTGTAGCGGCTGGAGTATTACCACAAACAGACTTTGTAAATGCAGAAGCAAACATAGCAGAAGCATATCTTTCTTTAGAACGTGCAAGAATTAACCTTGAGGAGGCTCAAAGCACCTTCCAAAGAAGTCTTGAAGAAGCTCAAAGAAATTTGGAATCTCAAAAACGTGATACCGGAAATACTTTAGAATTGGAATTGCAAAGATTAGACCTAGATATAGATAGAAGCCTTATAGATTTACGTGCTAACCAAGCATCTATCGCAACTGCCTCTAATATCGAAACTGTAAACATAAGCACAAACCGCCAAGGCAGAGTTATAACCGTAGAAAAAAGAGAGGGGCAATTTATATCCCAAGGTGAAAGAATAGCGACTATAGGCATTAACAATAATCGCTTTATGCTTGAGTTTTCTTCAACTGTTTCAGAAGCGGGGTTTATTGAAGTGGGAGATGAAGCTAATGTCTATAAAAGCGGCTCAAATATAGGTATAAGGGCAGTTGTATATGGTATCATCCCTGTAGGCGATGCGCTTACATTCCGCTTAGTTATCGAAACTGACCAATTTGAGGGCGGCGAATATGCGCGGATTCGTTTTCATAGACAAACAGGCCCTCATCATATAGTTGTACCTAATAACGCTATTTTTGTGGATGCAATGGGACAGCATTATATATGGACTATTCATAGTAGGCCGGGGTCATTAGGTACCGAATATTTTTCTACAAGAATAAGCGTTCGTGTAATTGATTCCGATGATTTTAATACTGCTATCTATGCGGGATTTATGATGAATATACCTGTGATAACCAGCTACAGCAGAGAGCTAAGCGTAAATGGCCGTGTAGGCAGAATGGATTAGAGAGGCCATTATTAATGTTTTGATTTTAAGTTTTGCTTGCAAAAGTTATAACTTCGTGGTACTATTCGTTTTAGCAAGTTTAGCGCGTAGCTGTAAGCTACAGCGTTCGGGAAGTGCCTACCAAACACCGACCGACGCTTGCAGGGATGACTATCACCATCATCCACATACAAACACAGGTAAACCTATCGCTGTAGCATAGGCATTATACTTTATTTCCGCTTGTATTACAAGAAAGGCGCAAAAAGGACGCGGGAAGCAGAGTTGTGCATATTATGCAGATGGATTTATAGGTGCGCTTGATGTTTGGATCCTTCATACATATAAGCGTTAAAAGCTATGTTGGACGTGTGGGTGATTTCAACCTATAGGGTTGACTCCCTGCACGTCCTTTTTGCGTGTCCATATATTAAATTTTTTAATATTAAGAACGATAACTTGACAATGTTCACTTTCCGAATATCTGAATTTTTGGTAGAATGGGTGATAATATTTCATAATAAAATTTACGACTCGGCACTTCTTTCATTCCTATTTTGTGCCTGAGCGTAGCAAAAGGAATGTGAATTTATATGGATCTCCTATTTAAAAATGTAACTGTTGTTACAATGCAAAAAGATTGCCCGGTTATTTACAATGCCTATGTAGACATAGAAAATGGCCGCATTGCTTCTATGGGGCTTCAGTCTGAAATGACGGTTTCTGCTGCTGACAGAATTATTGATGGTACAGGTAAAATATTGATTCCCGGCCTTTATAACTGTCATACCCATGCCCCTATGTCTTTACTACGTGGCTTGGCTAATGACCATTCTTTGGAAAAATGGCTTTTTGACTATATTTTTCCGGCAGAAAAGAAAATCAAAGACATACAAAACGCAACCTATATAGGTGCTATGTTGGCTATTGCAGAGATGGTTGCTTCAGGTACCATTGCATTTAGTGAAATGTATTTTGGATTGGATGCTATTGCACAAGCAGTAGAGAATACCGGTGTTAAAGTAAATTTATCCGAAGCTGTTATACTTCCTGAAGCTGAAGGATATGACTACCGTAAAACCAAAGAATGTGCCGAAACTTTAAATCTAATACAAAATTATCAAAAAGCAACGCACGGACGCATTAAAGCTGAAGCTTCGCTTCACTGTGCATATACCACCAATCCAACAGCTTGGACACAAGTAGCGGATTTTGCTAAAGAATATCAAATTGGAATGCATGTTCACCTATCTGAAACTATAATAGAACATAACAAAAGCCTGGAGCAATTTGACATGACACCGGCTCAGGCTTTTTCTAAATATGGAGTATTTGATGTCCCTACCTTAGCCGCCCATGCATGTTGGGTATCAGACGACGATATGGATATTTTGGCTTCTCATGATGTAACTATAGCCCATAATCCTGTATCCAACTTAAAATTAGCAAGCGGCATTGCCCCCATTGTTAAGTTGCAAGAAAAAGGTATCAACGTCACTTTGGGCACTGATGGCATGGCATCTAACAATTGCCATGATCTTTTTGAAGAAATAAAAATGGCCTCTATCTTACAAAAATATGCAGCGGAAGACCCAACTGCCATACCGGCACTAAAAGCACTGGAAATGGCAACAGTCAACGGTGCTAAAGCTCAGGGACGTCAAGGTGGCATGATAAAAGAGGGCTACGACGCTGATCTAGTGTTATTGGATTTTGATAGTCCGCGTCAAGTTCCCTGTTTTGATCCATTAATAAACCTTGCATATTCTACTACAGGACGAGATGTTGTTATGACTTTATGCCAAGGCCGTATTTTATACGAAAATGGTGAATACAAAACAATTGATATCGAAAAAATTAAACATGAAGCAAAAAAAATAGCAGCAATGATTCAATAAACTTCCTGCATAAA
>WQVX01000154.1 GCA_009785615.1 Defluviitaleaceae bacterium
CCGGGACAATTTTATGCTTTGCCCCAATCTCCACAGTTATTTAAACAACTACTTATGATCTCAGGTTTGGATAAATATTTCCAAATAACCAAATGTTATCGAGATGAGGATCTAAGGGCAGATCGCCAGCCGGAATTCACTCAAATTGATATAGAATTATCCTTTGTAGATATGGAAGATGTTATTTCACTCAACGAGCAGTTAATGAAAACAGTTTGTAAAGAAGTACTGAACATGGAAATTTCCGCTCCTTTTGCACGTATGTCATATGCAGAGGCTATGGAACGCTTTGGCTCAGATAAGCCGGATACTCGCTTTGGTATGGAGCTTAAAAATATAACTCATCTGGTACAAGGCAGCGATTTTGGCGTATTCCAAGGAGCTATAGATGCAGGAGGAAGTGTCCGTGGGATTTTAGCCGAAGGTTGCGCCTCTATGCCTCGTAAGCAAATTGATGCTATGGTGGAGTTGGTAAAACAATATCAAGCTAAGGGTCTGGCATGGATAGTAATACCGGAGAATGGCCAAATAAAAACAACTTTGTCAAAATTCTTTAGCCCGGAGCAATTGGAAGAGATAGTCTCATATTTTGGCGGAAAGCCGGGAGATTTAATATTTTTATGCGCTGATAAAAACTCCATAGTTTTTGATACACTTGGAGCGTTAAGGCTTGAGATGGCTCGCCGAAATAATTTGATGGATCCAAAAACATTTAATTTCCTATGGATAACAGAATTTCCATTGTTAGAATGGTCTGAAGAGGACGAAAGGTTTTACGCCCGTCACCATCCTTTTACTTCACCCATGGATGAAGATGTACCTTTGCTTGAAGCCGGAGAAAATCTTGCTGATGTAAGAGCCAAAGCCTACGACTTGGTTCTAAATGGTTACGAGATAGGCGGCGGTAGTATTCGTATCCATCAGCAAGAAATGCAAAGCCTAATGTTTAAAACACTAAGCTTTACAGAAGAAGATGCTCAAACAGGTTTCGGTTTCTTTCTGGAAGCTTTAAAGTACGGAACACCTCCCCATGGTGGAATAGCATACGGATTTGATAGAATGGTTATGCTATTTACAGGTGCCGATTCTTTACGTGAAGTAATTGCATTTCCTAAAGTTAAGGATGCTTCGTGCCCTATGACAAATGCGCCCGGCCCTGTAGCATTCAAGCAATTGCAAGAATTGGGGATAATGGTTAGTCCTGAAAATGAATCTGAAAACTAATTTCTAAATCGCAAAAAGAAATCTTTCATTAAAGAGGCACATTCCTCTTCCAATACACCGGATACAACTTGAGCACGATGATTAAAACCACAATGATCCAGCAAGTTTAAAATGGATCCTGCGCAACCGGCCTTGGGGTTTTTTGCACCATATACTACTACCGGGATTCTTGCTTGTAAAATAGCACCTGCACACATGGGACATGGCTCAATGGTTACGTATAAGCAGCAGTTTTCCAACCGCCAATCATTTAAATGGGTACAAGCTTGGTCTATTGCAATTAATTCTGCGTGAAAAAGTGCGTTTTTTTCAGTCGCTCTAAGATTATGACCACGACCTATTATTTTTTTTAAACCGTTATCTTGGTGTACTACTACGCAACCTATAGGTACTTCATTTAAACTATAGGCTATATGTGCCTCTTTACAGGCTTCTTTCATGTATAGTATATCTTCCATAAACATGCCTCTCGCTTTTTTTCCTACTTTATGGTAAACTTGGCTACACAGGCACCATAATCGTTCTTATGCGCAAGTGTATATAAGATATACCAACCTGGAGTGGCATTTGCAACGTAGAAAAGTCGTAAATGCCACGCCAAGTTGGTATATTGATGCAATTTCCAATTAAGGTTGTTAGTGGAAATTGTAAGAAGTGCGTTTGCGTATAGTATATCAGAGTAGGAGTGTCCTAGCATGGAAAGTTTTACTATTGTAAAGCGGGGATATAGTCCCCAAGAAGTAGATGAATATATTGAAACATTAGAACAGGTGATTAAAAGCTATAAGGATAAAGATAATGCCATTAAAAACGCGATAATAAGTGCACAGGTGGCGGCCGACAATATCCTTAGAAACACCCATCTGGAAGTTAATCAATATAAAAGTAGTACTTTAACACATCTGCGAGAAATCTATGAATCTGTAGAAACACAGCGCAGTCGGATACAGGCTTTTCAGGATGATTACAATGATATGCTACGAAAGTATCTTAGGGCTTTTGAAGAATCCGATATGACAATAGTCTATAACCGTATAGATGAGTTAGAGAAATTTTTACGAGAGTTAAGCGTAGCTGTAGAGGAAGAATCTATTTCAGGCCCGGATTACTCTGTTTCCGCAAATGCCTTGCCTGAAAACTCTCTGTAGTGCTAAACTAAGCAGAAAAACAAGGTAAGCTCCTCCAGAAGTAGAGACGGTGGAAGTAAAAACACCGACCTATGGAAGGAGGAGCATATTTTTTTACCGGAAAAGATTCAGAAAAGTTTTTGGAATTTTCTTGAATCCGCCCTCACTGCATGTTATCATCATTTGTGCGTGTCAAATGCAGGTTGGGGAGGTAGAAGCTTGTGAAATATGGGCAGCAAGAGTCTTCAGAAAATTATCTGGAAACTATCCTAATGCTAAGTAGTCACGGTAGCTCTGTTAGATCTATTGATATTGTAAACGAGTTAGATTACACTAGACCAAGTGTTAGTGTTGCTATGAAAAAATTGCGCGAAAGCGGCTTCATTGAAGTAAATACTGAAGGATATATAACACTTACAGAAGCCGGGCTTAAAATAGCGGAGTCTATGTATGAGCGGCATCAAATAATCTCTAACTGGCTTATCTCTATGGGCGTAGATGAAAAAACTGCATTGGATGATGCTTGTAGAATGGAGCATGTTATAAGTGAGCAGAGTTTTTTAGCTATTAAAAACCATGTTGAAGCTACTAGGTAGAAGCTAACATGCTTCGTGTCGGTGAGGGGGCAGTTTCTAAAAACCGTTTGGAAATGAGTGAACTCATTCCGCACGGTTTCTGAAACCGCTACATTAATATTGCGATCCGGTATATGATATAATAATGGAATATTTAACCAAAGTGACTTTCAAAAAGATATGGAGGATTTATTAATGGAAAGAACAAACGTATCACCCATTACAAAAGATGAAATAAAAGCTCAAGTAGCAAATGCATTGCGGGTTTTGTATCGAAAAACGGTAGATACAGCAACCCCACAACAAATTTACGGTGCATTAGCCTATGCTGTTAAAGAATATCTGTCTGAACACTGGATAGCCAGTCATGACCGTTTTGACGAACCGGAAGATGTTAAAATAGTCTACTACTTATCCATGGAATTTTTAATGGGGCGTTTTTTGGGCAATACTTTAATAAATCTAGGACTTAAAGCCCCTATAGCAGAAGTTATGGAGGAACTGGGCATCAATTATAATTTAATTGAAGAGCAAGAATTAGATCCCGGCTTAGGAAATGGAGGTCTTGGACGTTTAGCCGCTTGTTTCTTAGACTCTATGGCTACTATAGGATATCCGGCCTATGGCTGCGGAATCCGCTATCACTATGGCTTGTTTGAACAGCGCATTGAAAACGGTGCCCAAGTAGAATATCCCGATAATTGGATGAAAAATGGTGATCCTTGGAGTATCCGCAGGGATGAATATGCAGTAGAAGTGAAATTTGGAGGTCGTGTTAACACCATCAAAGACGATGAAGGCCAGTATCACTTTGTTTTGGAAGATTATCAGTCAATTAGGGCTATCCCATATGATTATCCTGTAGTGGGATACAATTCCGGTATTGTTAATACTTTGCGTTTATGGGATGCAGAGGCCATTGAGCGTTTTGATTTAAAATCCTTTAACGAAGGCAACTATCAACGTGCAAGAGAAGAACAAAACCTGGCAGAAATGTTGTCAAGGGTATTGTATCCTGCTGACGATAATATGGCGGGTAAGGAATTACGCCTAAAGCAACAATATTTCTTTATTTCAGCCACTTTGCAAAGGGTGACTCAACGTTTTATCAATAAACATGAAGATTGGTCAACTTTCCCAAATTATGTACAATTTCAATTAAATGACACCCATCCCGCTTTAGCTGTTGCAGAGCTTATGCGTATATTTGTTGATACCTATTATTTAGACTGGGACGAAGCTTGGGAGATAACCCGCAAGGCTTGTGCATACACTAACCATACAATTTTATCTGAAGCTTTGGAGAAATGGCCGGTAGAGCTATTTAGCCGTTTGCTTCCCAGAATTTATACCATAGTAGAAGAAATTAACAGACGCTTTTGTGCTAATTTAATTACCTGGTATGGAAATGACCCGGATAAAATTCGCAAAATGGCTATTGTAGCAGATGGTCAAGTTCGTATGGCGCATTTGGCTATTGTAGGAAGCCATTCTGTTAATGGTGTGGCGGCAATACACACTAATATCCTTAAAGATCAAGAATTGGCAGACTTCTTTCATATATATCCGGAAAAATTTAATAACAAAACCAATGGCATTACCCAACGCCGCTGGTTGGCTCATTGCAACCCACGGCTTTCAGAGTTAATTACTAATAATATTGGTGATAGCTGGTTGCTGGATTTAGATGAACTTGCCAAACTCAAGCCCTTAGCTGATGATTCTGCTTTCCGCAAGGAATTCATGAAAATCAAAAGAGATAACAAGGTGGATTTGTCAAACTACATTAACGATAGATACGGTATCATGATAGACCCGGACTCCGTATTTGATGTCCAGGTTAAGCGACTTCATGAGTATAAGCGACAGCTTTTAAATATATTCCATGTAATAGATTTGTACAATACCCTTAAATTGAACCCCAACATGAATTTTCCACCACGTACTTTTATTTTTAGTGCCAAGGCTCATGCAAATTATTACCGTGCCAAACTGATTATCAGGCTAATTACTGCTGTAGCGGGTGTAGTAAACAACGATCCTTCTATTGAAGGGCGTATAAAAGTGTTGTTTTTAGAAAACTATCGTGTCACCTTAGCGGAAAAACTAGTACCTGCTGCTGATGTCAGCGAACAGATATCCACTGCCGGTAAAGAGGCTTCAGGAACCGGAAATATGAAATTTATGCTAAACGGTGCTGTTACCATCGGTACCATGGATGGAGCCAATGTTGAAATTTTTGAAGAAGTAGGCGATGACAATATTTTTATTTTTGGAATGTCTGCCCCGGAAGTTTTAGCACTTAAACAAAGTGGCTCTTACGCGCCTTGGGATATTTCCAATATGGACTATAACATTCGCTTGGTTTTAACAACGCTCATTAACGGAACCTTATCATCAGATCATGAACTTTTCCGAGAATTGTATGATGCTATGCTGAATGGATACGGCGGGGCACCCGCAGACGAATATTTTGTACTACAAGACTTTAAATCATACAAAGAAGCCCACGAAAAATTAGGCGAAGCATACCAAGATCAAGATAGATGGGCAAAAATGGCGATTATGAATACAGCATGTAGTGGAAAATTTTCCAGTGACCGTACCATCCGACAATATGCGGAGGAGATTTGGAATGTCAAAGCAATTACAATCGAGAAGAAGTAAAAGAAATAGATCTCGATCTTTAAAAATAGTTTTAAGCTTTACAATTTTTATGATGTTTGTGCTTCTTGTAATCGGCGGGTGGGAAGCCCGCCGATTTTTTCCGTATCCAACCTTCTTAGCCAGGCTAGGGGTTGAAAATTGGCAAGTGTGGGAATTTCATGACTATTTTAACATATCCCCAAATACATTAAGTGTAGTTTTAGATGATCGCCGTTTAACAACTTTAGAAGATCCTCCTGTAATGAATAGTGGTGACATCTTCTTTCCTGCATCTTTTGTACGAGAACATATTGACCCGTTTATGTTTTGGGATGATGGTGCGCAAACCTTGTTTGTATCTACAGATACAGAGATAATACGCCTTCCTGACCAAAATGTACCTATGGCTTTTATTCAAAATATGTATACAACTTTCCAAGTAGAGCATCGGGCGGAATATAATACAATAATCATAGCAAACTTAGAAAATATGTGGGCATGGGATGCTGAAACAACACGGCGCACAGCTATTAGATATAGGCCGGATCGTACTGCTTTTATTACCACATGGGCAGAAAATGGCACAACCTTGACTGCATTTCCTTCAACAGAACATGAAACAGATTATTTTACTCGTGTGCGTACTGAAGAAGGACTTTTGGGCTATGTTCTTACCTCAGATATCTTAACAACAATGCCGCCAATCTTTTTTTCAAGCAGTATGCCATTGGTACCGCCTCGCTCGCCCAACATTAACCTTACTTGGGAAATGATAACGGCACCACAAGGTAATGTCACTGCCATGAACAACCCTTTACCGGTTGGACTTAATGTAGTATCACCAACTTGGTTCAATTTTGATCCTGTGGCTTTAAATGGTGACATTATTTCTTTTGCAAGCCGCGCCTATGTAGAATGGGCACATGCTCAAGGGGTGGAGGTATGGGCAAAAGCCTTTGACAGTAGCCGCGATATAAGCCACGCAATACTTACCAACTATCAAGCACGTGAACGCGCCATTGCCCAGTTAATCCAATTTGCAACAGATTACAACTTGGATGGTATTAATATAAATTTTGAACATGTCAGATCCACCGATGGTGGTTACTATCTCCAGTTTTTAAGGGAGCTTGCGCCGGAAATGCGACGTATTGGAGCAACTTTATCTGTAGCTACCTTTGTTCCGGCATCTTGGCACTCTCAATATCATCATGAACTGGTAGGCCGTACGGTAGATTTTGTAGCTATAATGACCTATGATGAACATGTTGGTAATTCTCCGGAACCGGGACCGGTGGCCTCTTTGCCATTTGTAGATCGTTTTATCGGGGATACTTTAGAATTAATTCCCGGAGAAAAAATTTTGATGGGCATACCTTTATATAATAGGCTGTGGCGAGTGTCGCCGGATGGCAGCCACACTTCACGTGCTTTGGGTATGTACTTTCCTTGGACTTTAATTGAGGAATGGGGAGTTACGCCAACGTGGGACGAAACAATAGGTTCTTATTATGCAAATTTTACTACAGCAGATGAAGATGGTAGCATTGTTACTTACCGTATATGGGTAGAGTGCGAGCGTTCTATTAGGGAAAAACTGCGAATTTTTAGTGATAATGACCTTGCAGGTGTAGCTAGTTGGCGCAGAGGCTTAGAATCGGAAGGAGTATGGGAGGTAATA
>WQVX01000155.1 GCA_009785615.1 Defluviitaleaceae bacterium
ACAATCCTATAAACTTACATTTAAGCACAAAGTAGAAGCCATGGACTACATTGTTAAAAGTGACATAGAACTTAAAGAGCGTATAGTAGAGTGCATAAGCAATGCCGTAGAAAAGCTTACAGCTAAAGCCACTACATTACAGGATAACTTTGTTTTTAAAATATCCGAAGACATAAAAAAAGCTGGTGCCCGCTCTGGCCTGGCCAAAGATAGTATTATATCTATAGATAAACGCACAATACTCTGCTTTATGACGGAATCAGATATAAAGCACACCGTTATTGTCTACACAACCAATGGGCGGAAGCAGTTTAGCGGAAGCCTAAAGCTTGTAGAGGCTACTCTAGAAGGGGATAAACGCTTTTACAGATGCCAAAATAATCTTATTATTAACCTGGATAAAGTAGCCGCACTAGACCCGGTGCAGGGCATGCTTATCCTGGAGGGTAATTTCAAGACAAATATAGCTGTTCGCAAGGTTAAGAAGTTGAGTGAGGTTGTAAAAAGCTATAATGGATAACGATGACAATTTGTTGTGAACCTGGCCAAAAAACGGCTTAAGCACAATTGTAGCAAATGCTCCTGTAATGACGATAGCGTTTTTGCAAGGTTAATGGATGGGAAAAGGTCACATGCGTTTGTATATATTTGTTACATTATATGGATTCTTATGCTTGTAGTCGCAAGATGGCTACTTACACCGCAGGGCACTGTCTTCTGGATTTTTATTGGGGTCATGCTTGTAATAAAAATGATTTGCATCGGCCTTATAGTTTATAAAGCAATTTTGCGTTTAAAAAGGATGCCGTACACTCATATTCATGATAGGGGAAATTAAGAATAGATATGTAAACCAATCACAGCCCTTCAGACTTTAAAGTCTGGGGGGCTTTTTTTGTCCTGCATTCTATCCCAAATGTATCGTATTTCATCCCAAATGCAAATATAATTACATTTGGGATGAAATACTGCATGTTTGGGATGGATTGAACACAGGTTTGTCGAACGATGGTAGTATTAGTTCAACAAAACGAGCCGCGCGGCAAATAAAGTGCCAACAATTTCAGATAGGCAATCAAGGTAGATAGTATTTGGCTATTCGGTGCACAGGATGGGCAGGTACATGATATAAAATACCAAGGAGAGGAGATCGTTCATATGAAAAACGATGAAAACATTTTAGTTGGCTTTGAGGAATTAAATGATACGGATGCACAAAATGTTGATGGCGGTGTTGTTGCACCAGATAATCCATTGCCATGGTGGTGTGCTTGGTTGATTTTATACTAAATGAAATAGCATCGCATTGAAAGTCAGATGGAGGTTTGCTATATGGTATTACACGAAAAGATTGATATGAAGTTCGAAAATCTTATCACGTGCAGAGGATTCTACAACCAACATGAATTGTGCATAGTGATATCAAAGATGGAAGCATATATTAAAAACAATGGTGCTAGAAAAATTGGGATACCAATAACGGCAACATATGAATCAGATACAGTAGCAGGAAAAGCAGATATCCAAATGTTGATTCCTATTGATAAAGAAATCCCATCATTTCAAGAATTTGTTTTCATGCCTGAGCTAAGTGCGCCAGATTGTCTAATGGCAAGGCATAAAGGTAGCCCGCATCTTATTCCAGACACTTTTGATATCATGATGAGCAAAGCTAAAGATAAGGGATATTCGATTAAAAGACCTGCATACAATGTTATTATTGTAGAGCCTACGCCAGCAAACCTATCAGCGTTAGAAATGGATATATATCTTCCTATAGATATTTAGACATTAATAAATCAGCAATTTTACTTCTACGCGCGATGAAGTAGGATTGTTTGACATATAATATGGAGGAAAGGAGGTAAATATAGCTATGTTAGAAAACACCAATTTTGTGGAAATGAACAATAACGAAATGATGGAAACCGATGGTGGATGCGTATGGTTTGTTGTCGGTCTGGTTATCGGTGCCATAGCATTTTGTGCAATGAGCAAGAAAAAATAGAAAAAAAGGAAGGTTTTATTTATGACAAATAACAACGCGAGCATGTTTAACGAGCTAAATGAAGATGAAATGATGGAAACAAGTGGCGGGTTTGTGTTTATGTGTGCTTTGTGTATCGGAGTTGCCATTATGCTTGGAGTTAAAGCGTTTTAGCCAAAGCATTCTATAGAAGATTTTGGGCTGACATTGAAACACTGGTGCCAAGGCATCTTGGCACCAGTGCGCATGTATTTACTTACTACAAGCAGGAGGCGAAAGGCATATGAATGCACTCGAGGTTATCAATCTAAATAAGTCGTATGGACTGTTTGGCATTAAAAATGTAAGTTTTAATGTGCCACTCGGCGCCATAATGGGTTTTGTAGGCCCAAATGGCGCAGGAAAAACAACAACAATAAAATCTATTTTAAATATTATTCGATACGATTCAGGAGAAGTAAATTTTTTCGGCAAACAGAAATTTGACCAAGCTCATGAAGACATAGGTGTTGTGTCGGACTCAACACTATATGAGGGCGAGTGGAGAGTGAAAGATGTAGAGCGCGCAGTTCGCCCATTCTATAGGAACTGGAAGCAGGCTCAATTTGATAAGATGCTTTATACTTTTAACATTGATAAAGCGAAGAAGGTTAAAGAACTAAGCAGAGGCATGAATGTAAAACTTATGATTGCAGTGGCATTATCTCATGATGCGAAGTTAATTGTTTTAGACGAACCAACAAGTGGTCTTGATCCTGTTGCGAGGGATGAAATTTGCGAATTGCTATTAGACTACGTGTCTGATAAAAAGCGAAGCATCCTGTTTTCAACGCACATAACGACTGATTTGGAAAAAATTGCTGATTATATCACTTTTATAAAAGATGGATGTGTCGTATTTTCGAAAAACATGAAGATATTGCAAAATGATTACACAATTATAAAAGGAAATAAGACTACTATTAATGAAGATGATAAGAGGCTCATATTGGGCTTTAAAAATACACGAGATGGATTTGATGGAATTGTTGAAACTAAAAACATTAAAAATCTCCCTCCAAGTTTGGATTTTTCGCTGGCATCACTAGATGATATCGTTGTTTATTTGAATAGGGGGAATAGAAATGTGCAAGATTCGTAAATTCATTACGCTTGAGTTCATATCAATAAAACCAGATCTAAAACCAAAAAACCTCTTAATATTCACAGTATTGGCGGTTGTCGGATTCATAATTGCTGGGCCACCAGGGATGCTTATGGGCATTTTCCCAATCGCCACCAATATTGTGTCATCCTCCTTTTCTGCCGGAACGGACGGCCTTGATGCACTATATGGTACACTTGCAATAACAAGAAAAACAGTAGTACGTGGAAGGTATTTGTTTGCATTTATAATTGCTGCAATATTCTCAATTTTCTATTTTATGATCGTAGCACTAGGATCAATGCTGCTTCAAAATAGTATAAGCACACAAGGTCTTTTGCTCGTAACATTAGTGTTTTTTATATTTCAGTCAATCATGAGCATTGTAGACTTGCCAATACTTTTTAAAATAGGATTTAAGCGAGCCCGTTTGTTTGTTGGCATGTTTCCTTTGTTTGTGCTTCTAATGTTTATGCTTATCTCACGAGCCTATGGAACAAGCTATGAATCTCCAGATGTGTTCGAAATTGCCGATGATGCTGGAGCTATGTTTTTTAATGTTGCCTTTTTACGAGAAAACATATTTTCTTTGACACTAGCTGTAATTTCATGGCTTTCACTTGCATCTGTGTCCTTCGTACTGTCGCTAAACTTTTATACTAAACGTGATTTTTAAACTATAAAAGCATACAATTTCCATTTTTAGCGTACGGGATATGGAAATTGCATGAAATATATACTATACTACGAAAGGAGGCCATAAAGTGGATAAAATATTACACGGAGACGGATTTTCAGAAATGAGTCATGATGAGATGCAGTCAGTTGATGGTGGGTTTATTGGATGCATAGTCATTGGTATTATCATAGGATACTGCATAGCGAAAAAACTCGCATAAACTTTGTTTTTGTAGCGGGCATAGTGCATAACCTGGCCTATGCCCGCCAGGTTTTATAGGACTGGAGACTTAATTTCGCTTAACTTTTATACTAAGCATGATTTTTAAGATATCTGGCAACACTTGCTCCCAGACTTCATCGTCAGGGGGCATTTTTTGTTTGGTTTTTGTCCCCAAACATTCAGTATTTCATCCCAAAAGCTATAAAAAATACATTTGGGATGAAATGCTGCACGTTTGGGATAAACCAAACACATTTATGTCGAATGATGTTAGTATGCCTCCACAAATAAGAAGCCATTACATAAGGAGGCGGCTAGCCAATGAAATACTACGCCATAAAACAACACGACATTACAGACTGCGGGGCCGCCTGCCTAGCCACAATATCCAAGCAACATGGCCTAAAGCTCCCTATAGCCCAAATCCGTGAAATAGCCGGTACAGACAAGCAAGGCACCAATGCCTACGGCATAGTAAAAGCCGCCGAGGAACTGGGCTTCTCAGCCAAAGCTGTAAAAGGCGATAAAGAAGCCTTTTTCACCCCCTTCCCACTACCATGTATTGCCCACGTAGTAGTAGACGGTAGCCTTCTGCACTACGTAGTAATACACAAAATCACAAAAAAGCAAGTAATAATAGCCGACCCTGGCGTGGGCCTTTTAAAATTAACCCCAGCAGAATTCTTCGGAGAAGAGAAAAACGGCAAGCCCCTAAGCGAGGGTGAAACTCCTAAATACAAGTGGAGTGGTGTGTTGATTTTTGTAGTACCAGGCACAACATTCGAAAAAGGTGATAAAACCCTAGGCATTTTCCGTCGGTTCTTCCACCTATTACTCCCCCAAAAGAAGCTAATCATTCATGTATTTGTGGCATCAATAATATCCGTATTACTGGGTATTTTAGGCGCGTTCTACTTCCGCTATCTGCTAGACGACATTCTCCCAGGTGGGCTAAACAGCACTTTGCACATCATATCCATTGGTGTGATTCTGCTATATGTATTCCGCACGTTATTAGACGCGTTCCGCTCGCACCTATTGTTATACCTAAGTCAAAAGATAGATATTTCTTTGCTTCTTTCATATTATCGCCATGTACTGGCACTACCCATGAACTTTTTTGGCACACGCAGGGTTGGCGAAATCATAGCCCGCTTCAATGACGCGGTTCATGTACGCGAAGCCATATCTGGTGCGACCCTTACCATCATGATAGACACTGTAATGGTAGTAGCAGGCGGCATAATCTTATTTAACCAAAATGCCTATATGTTTGGGGTATCTGTAGTTGTTGTCGTACTGTACTTCATAACTGTTTTCTGCTTTAACAAATGGTATCGCCGCCTTAATCAAAGGAAAATGGAGGACAATGCTCAACTCACATCCTATCTAGTCGAATCCTTAAACGGCATACAAACAGTCAAAGCCTATAACGCGGAAAGCGAAGCCAATCTTAAAACAGAAAAAAAGTTTATTACCCTACTGGGTAGCATATTCAAGCTTAGCTGGGTATCCAACCTACAAGGCTCGCTTAACAATTTGCTAGAGTCCATAGGCGGCATAGTAATCTTATGGGTGGGTGCTTTAAATGTGCTAAACGGCAACCTAACCATAGGCCAGTTAATCACATTCAACGCCTTGTTGGTCTACTTCCTGGACCCAGTAAAAAACTTAATAAACCTACAACCCATGATGCAAACCGCAGTAGTAGCCGCAGACAGATTAGGCGAAATCCTTGACCTGCCACCAGAAAAACAAGGCAACCAGTCTAATAAAATAAGCCCCCAAAGCCTAACCGGCGATATCCAAATAAAAGACGTATCATTCCGCTATGGCACACGCAAGCTAGTGCTAGAGGACGTAAACATAACAGCAAAGCAAGGTGAAAAAATCGCATTTGTAGGCGAAAGCGGTAGTGGTAAAACCACGCTAGCCAAACTGCTACTAAACCTATACACCCCAGAAAAAGGCGAAATACTAATAAACGATACCAACATAAAAGATATTCAAATTGATACCTTGCGCGAAAAAATAGCATACGTACCCCAAGAAACATTCCTCTTTAGTGGCACAATTATGGAAAACCTAATGCTGGGCCTGACAGATGCAACCCCAGAAGAAATTATAGACGCGGCCAAAACCGCTCAAGCCCACGATTTCGTTAACAACCTGCCCCTGCGCTACGAAACCATGCTAGAAGAAAACGGCACAAATCTATCCGGCGGCCAGCGTCAAAGGCTGGCCATAACCAGGGCAATCCTACGCAAACCAGATATCTTAATCCTGGATGAAGCCACCAGCAACCTAGATTCCATAACAGAACGTGCAATAGAAAGCACTATCCATGAATATAGCAAGGGCATAACCACATTTATAATCGCCCACAGGCTAAGCACAATAAAACGTTGCGACAGGATTTACATCGTTAACGATGGCAAAATTGTAGAATCTGGCACCCATGAAGTGCTTCTTGGCCAAAAAGGTTATTACTACAACCTAGTAGCGTCACAATCGCTAGAGGAGGCACACTAACATGAAAGCAGTAATAATGGATATGCGCGACATGAGTCTAAGCAAAGAAGTGTACGACAAAAAGCCAACACGATTTTTTGCCTTCTTCATATACGGGCTACTTATATTGATAATAACGGCCCTAACCTGGGCATATTTCGGCCACTTAGACATAGTAGTGCGCGCCCAAGGTATCATCCGCCCGCAAGGCCAAACGGTAGAAGTGTTCAATATTGCCCACGGTGAGGTGCGTGAGGTGTTATTCTATGAAGGGATGCATGTGGCCAGGGGTGATATCCTATTTGCCTTGGATACATTTCAGCTAGAAAACGAAAAAGGGGTATTGCAAGAGCAACTAGATACCGTCAATCTGGAATACGAGTCGCTACGTCTCTTTTTGAAATCAATTGACGCGGGTGAAAATCTGATAGGTGGCTTTAACTATGAGTTTAGCACCAGGATAGATAGCTTACTGGTCAACTTAACTGCTATAGACCACAGCACTGCCATGCAAAGCGGATTTTTGCAAGAAGAAGCCCGAGGTTTAGGGCAATCATTAGGATATACCCAGTTTGAATTGCAAGTATTAAGGGCCTTTGAGCAATCGGTTACATCTAACCAAGATATGTTTGGCGTAGCCCCAGCCCAGGGCAGGCGAAGAGAGATTTTTAACGCGCATCGCAATCAATTTCAGCGTTATGTA
>WQVX01000156.1 GCA_009785615.1 Defluviitaleaceae bacterium
CTTGATGCCCCTGTAAGCAAAATAATCCACACTGCTACTGCAATCATTAATTCCAGCAAGGTAAAGCCACCGGTATTAGATTTGGCATTGTGGATATTTTTATGTTTTATAACAATCATTAGGGAGAGATTCCCCCTCCCTCTACATAATTGCGTTCTTGATCTGAAAGCTGGTTAACTAAAGAGTTGCGAACGTTATCACTTGCCTGAGATATGTTAAGAACTACATTTCCATTAGCATTAAACGCAAATGATGCACCGGCAGTCTGTACAGCTATCCTTCTTTCCTCAATGTATCCACGTTGTACCAGCATATCAATAACATAAGCCATACTATCGCCGGATCCAAGGGTTGTTGATTGTTCAATATTATGTAAATCCAAAGCATTTTGTAGAACCCTAGCTGACTGTATATCACTACGCAATCTGGCTCTGTCAGTGGTGTTTAAAAAATTTGGTATTAAAATTGCTCCTATTATTGCTACAATAGCTAAAACAATTATAAGCTCAATTAATGTAAAACCGGCATTATGTCTATTCATATGTTCTCCCTCAATACTAAATGTCAGCATTTTCTTCGTCCGAAGTGTAGTTTTATGTCAAATTTGTATATATTTTGTATATATTTAGAAAAATACCGGAGAAATTTGCCGATGTCAAGTTAAAACCAAAATAATTTTTTAGATAAGGTAGGTTTGCTATCTAAAAGGTGGTTATGTTATGCTGTTTATGGAGGTACTGGGGGATAAATCTTAAAAATAGAAAAAGTAACATAAATCTGCTAAAATGTAAAAAAATAATGTCTGGAAAGGATGGACTTTAAATGCATCATTTAAGTTCAAATAATGATAAATTTGTAAAATCGTGGCAACAAAAAAAACGAGTATCAGTGACCACGCGCATCACAATAGCAGCTATAGCAATGACTTTAGTCCTTGGTATGAGTATCACTATATTTGGATACTTTGTATATCGCGATGCTTCTATTGAATATTATGGACAAAAGGCGGCAAATATTGCAAATTCTGTTGCAGGTGTTATTGATCCGTTGCAATTTAATGCTTCTATTCAAAACCCTGAACCTGATGAATACCGGAATTACCTTAAATGGCAAATAGATTCTATTATTACGCGATCACCTTCAATAGAATTTTTGTATATTATCGTACCACATGAAAATAATTTATTTGCATACTTTGCTTCAGCCGTTAGGCCGGGACAAGATGAGTGGGTATATTTTATGCAGGCAGAGCACCCGGGTACATACGGGTCTGAAATAGTAGCAGCTTTGCGGCAAGGACAAACTATTATGTCGGGAATGGCTTATGCTGAGGGTTGGGGTCTTTTAGTTAGTAGCTTTGCGCCAATTTTTGATCAAAATGGGCGTGGAGTTGCTTTAGTTGGCGTTGACATTAATGCAGATCATGTAACTTCAGATGTTAATCGCTTTACAATAGTTATGGCTGTTTTTGTGTTGCTTGGCTGTTTAATTTCGGGGATTGTTTTGCGGTATTTAATTGTTCGGTTTATGCACGGTTCTTTTGCAAGAATAGTTGATGTAGGATCTAACTTCTCGGACTCTTCACTAAACTTTGCCAGCAGAGATACAGATAAACATTCTGACGAAATAACCGCTAAAATGTATTATCAATTTTCAGAAATGTACAATAATTTTAAAATGCTGATTACTGATATTGAACACATGTCAGAAGCTCATTTATCAGGATATTACAATGCAAGGCTGGACGAATCCAAGTATACCGGTGGAAATTTACACTTAGTTAAACAAATGAATGCAATGACTAAATACTATGTTGATGATTTTATAGAACTTATAAATACAATGAAGCAATATAGTGAAGGTAATTTTAGTCACCGGGTGAGAGACTATGAAGGAGAATGGGCGTGGGCAAGCGAAGTTATAAATAATTTACGTTCCAGCTTCGTGCATTTAACCAAAGAGATTGATAAAGTGGCTAAGAGTGCTGCAAACGGCAAATTTAATGTCTCCGCAGATGTTGATTCACAAAAAGGTGAATGGGCAGATATAATAAGCAGTCTTAATGCGTTGGTAAAAGCGATAGCTGAACCCCTTGCAGAGATAGAGTCGTCTTTAAATGAGATGGAAAAAGGTAATTTTGAAAATGCAAGAATTAATAAGACATTTAAAGGTACTTTTGAAAACGTGAAAAATGCCCTCAATGCAACTGAAGAAACCACTCAAACTTACGTAAATGAAATAGCCGGCATACTTGATAGTATGGCTAACGGTGATTTAACTGTTACTATCAAGCGCGATTATATCGGCTCTTACGCACCAATAAAGGCTTCTTTATCTACCATTTTGAAATCTTTAAACGTTACTATGGCAGATATTCAAACATCGGTAGAACAAGTAGCTTCCGGTTCTGAGCAAATAACAACAAGTGCAATGCATCTTGCTGATAGTGCCACCATGCAGTCTGCATCAATAGAGGAATTAAGCAATGCTATTACTCTTATACATGAAAAAGCTTCCCAAGCAAGTCAAAATGCTGAGTTAGCAAACCAAAGTACCGCTCGTTCTCAAGAACATGCAGTGCAGGGCATGGAATCTGTTAAATTTATGGGTAATACCATGAACAAGGTAAGAGAGTCCAGCGAAAGTATTTCTAAGATTAACAGTGTTATAAACGGCATATCTTTCCAAACTAACCTTTTGGCCTTAAATGCTTCCATTGAGGCAGCACGTGCCGGTGAACACGGCAAAGGTTTTTCTGTTGTAGCAGATGAAGTACGTACTTTGGCCGGCAGAAGCCAACAATCGGCTTCTGATACGGCAACAATAGTGGCAGAAGATCTTAAACATGTAGCAGAAGGTGTAAACGCTGCATCAGAAGTAGTAACTTCGTTTGAAACCATATCTAATAACATAGGTGAAATTTCAAACCTTGTTTCACAAATTGCTGATATTTCCGGCGAACAACTAGAGTCTATTTCCGGTGTTAACGATAGCGTTTTAGAAATAACTAAAGCTGTTACCAATACTTCTGCAACTGCGGAAGAATCCGCCGCAGCTTCACAGGAACTAAACTCGCAAGCAGAATTATTAAAGCAAAAAGTTGCGTTTTTTAAGATTAAAACAAACTAATTGTATAGAGTTTGTTTGTTAGACCTGTCCACTAACCTCATTCTATTATCCGGCGAAAGCAGGTTAGCGGGCAGGTTTTTTACTATAATTTTCTCACAAAGGGGCTAATATTATGAAAGATCATATTCATACAATACCGGTGCTGGATGCTTTGCGAGATCCCGGACATTGTCCGTTTTGTAAAATGCACCGGCAATTAGATAAAGACGCAGTGGATTTTATAATGGGCCCTGCCTATATGGATGAAGATATTAGAGATAAAACCAACGAGGCCGGCTTTTGTGCAGATCATTTGCGTAAAATATATGCTGTGCAAAATCGATTGGGAACCGCCTTGCTTATTCATACCCATCTTAAACATATTCAAAAAAATTTAGAAGTGTCAGATACTTTTGCAATCTCCGGAGGCTTTTTTAAAAAAAATGACTCTACAGGAAAGCGACTGGCAAACAATATAGAAGTATTTCAAAAAAGGTGCTATATTTGCGAAAAAGTAGACGGCACCTTTAAAAGATACTTGGACACTTTTTTTTACATGTGGCCCAGAGAAAAAGAAATGATTCCATTAGTAGAGTCTTTGCCCGGCTTTTGCCTTCTTCATTATGGAATGATGCTTGAACATGCAGAGAAGTCTTTAAACAAGAAACATCTTGAAAATTTTTTGAGTGTAGTTGTCTCGTTGCAGCAAAAAGCCATGGAAAAGCTGGAAGGGGATATGGACTGGTTTATTCAAAAATTTGATTATAGGAATACAGATGCCCCCTGGAAAGATTCAAAGGATGCCCTAATAAGATCCATGGCTATGCTGAAAGGAATTGTGGTGGAGTGAGTAATAGAGCAGACAATAGTATTGGTACAAGAATACGCGCAGAATGGCAAAAGATACGGTCTATGCAAGGAAGAGAAAGGCGAGAATACATTTGGGATTACTATAAATTTCATATAATAGGAACAATTATTGGTGTATTACTTGTTGGAAGCATTGTTAATGATACAATTATCAATCCGCCGCCCCGTTCTGCGTTAACTATAGCTTGGGCGGCAGGTTTTGAGCCTCATTATCGCTTAGACCGGCTTACGTACATTTTAAACCCGGCTATAGTGCAGGAATCGAGCCGGAATACTGTACAGATAATTTCATTTGTTATAGGCGGCGATCCTCAAATGAGTATGGCTATTCATCAGCAGTTTTTTGCTATGTCGGCAGCTAACGAACTGGACATTGTTGTTGGAAATATTTCGCAACGTGATGATGGTCTGCAAATGCTGGGCATTGCACCTTTAATGGCGTTTAGGGATATAAGGCCTACTCTTGAGGAAGTTGGCATTTTTACGGACGCAAATGATCTTTTATACGACAATCTTGTTTTTTACAAAGGAGAAGGATACGAGACACCCATAGCTGTTGCTATCTCATTGGATGGAAATTCTGTTTTTGATGATGCAGGGCTAATTACAGAAAATAGGTTTTTAGGAATAATGGGTAATTCTTTGAGAGACGAAGCGGTAGTTAAAGCTATCCAAGTTTTAATGGCGGGATATTATGGTTAGAGTTGGCGGGGCATCAGCAGCTACAGCAAATATTTTTATGTTTTTTTTGCTAAGCTATAACGTTTTTTTGCTTTTTATTTTTTTACATCTTTATGAGAATGTGTGGCGTGGAACTCCTTTTGGCGCATGGATAGCATCTCCCTGGTCTATAATAGTTACTCAAATATTGGGATTGCTTGTTCCTATGTTTATTTTTAAGGCTATCGTTAGGGCTATTGCAAAGGATAGAGATGAAAACGAGATTAAAGAAGATAATTATGACAATGCTGTAGATCTTTCAACTATACATCCTAAGATACAGAAGAAGCCTTTGGATTTTATAAATATTGTGTTGATTATAGCCCTTTCTTTACTGGCTCAACCTACTATGATGATTTTGTCGGGATTAGCTTCTTTGGTTATTCCTAACCCTATAGCTTACGTTATGACGGAGTTAACTTTGATTCCTTTTCCTATGGCGTTGTTAATTATTGCGCTAACTCCGTCTATATGCGAAGAATGGGTTTTTAGAGGGTTTATTCAATCGCATTATGAAGGGCATTCTGTTTTTGCTATGGCCATAGTTAACGGGTTATTTTTTGCGATTATACATTTAAATTTGCATCAATTTACTTATACATTTTTTATGGGTATATTTTTTGTATACTTGGTACACATTACGCGATCCGTTTTTGCCGGTGTGCTTAGTCATTTTGCAATTAATGCAAGCCAGTTTTCTTTAAGTTATATACTTACAAGTCAAATGGATGTTGCTGTTGTTACTACTGAGCCTACCACTGCCGAGTTATTAGAATCTATATATGAACTAATGATAGTTAATATTTTTATTTTACCTATTTTAGTAGCTTTATTTTGGGTATTAATCAAGCATAATCAGCGTAAAAATGATGAAGATTTAAAAGAGTTGGTTGACCGGCCTCCTAAATCACATCCATTTGATAAGTTTTTTTGGGCTGTAGTGTTGCTTTTTGCAATACTTATGATATAGTCGTGGCAAGGCCGGGTACACAGTTTACAGTCATAGCCAGTATCTGAGCGGTTTGATCTTCTGTGTTTCGCATATGTCCTAAGTTAGGTGGTAACAGTGCAATAAGCCCATATTTTTCTCCGGCATATTCAGCACGGGCATCACGCTCAGCTATATGTTCTGCAACAGCATCGTAGTCGTCAAACAGATATGATAAATATTCGTCGGAGAAGTATTCCAGATGCGTTGAAATTTCCAACCTGCCAAATTCCAGTTTATAAATAAATTCTACTACATGGGTGTGCGTCTGAATGCGTTCCACCAATCGGTTGTATCTTCCGGACACAAAAAGCCCGCTTGATGCGTCAATTTGAAACAAATTACCATCTTGTATATAAAGAAGCGTTCCCGGAGATCCATACACATACTCTTTGTTATCGTCATCAAATCCTCTAACTTCAGTGAAGGGTTTTGTAATTAAGACTCCCATTGTTCCATCGTCATCTAAAGTCGCTAAATATGCACGTACAACACCATCATAATCTGCCATGTACTCCTTTAACGCCATAGCAAATGGATGGGGAGGAGTTGGCATATTCTCATAGGATGGTGTAGTGGGTGTTCCACTGTCACCATTACATGCTGACAAAATTACCAAAGAGGCTATCAGCAAAAGATATATTAAACATTTTCTTTTCATTTTCACTACCTCCTATATTGGCAGATGGAAGTTGCCTGTTATTTTATAATACACCAAAAACACGCCCAAATTCAACAGCTTCAAATATGATATGATATCCTTGTGAATCAAATAATCCGCAAGTTTTTCCCAAAAAAATAAGCTCAATCACTAAAAACGTGATTAAACTCACTAAACCTCAACCGGCGCATTCATTCAACCGGGCACAATTGTGAGACCGGTTGCGCACAAGCTTTTGATGTGCCCTCTTCAAACGAGAGCCTGCCCGGGTGTTACTTTCGTGCCTAAGAAAAGGAGCAAATCCGACACGAATATGATGCATAATACATTTTTGTTACGATCCCCGGGGGAGGATAGGTGGGTGGGCAAGCTCTGAATGAAGGGGGTGTTCATTTTCATTTATAGGTAAAAAGTAGGGGGAGGGGGAATGAAAATCCAACAAATAATAAAAGCGCGTAGGGATAATGACAAAGTTTCGTCATAATCACTCACGCGAATAAATTCAGCTTTAGGATAATCCTATTGGGGGCACCACATGCAAATTTGTAGCAATACACAAAACAAACCTCATTTACCTACACCCAATCAACACCCATACTAAAGATGCACCAAAAATATGGAGTTGAAAACAAAGTCAGTTTATAGTATACTAACAAACATTGCAGCGGCAAGCTAAACTTGTGCCTGTGAGTGATATGCTACATCACCTACAGCCTCCGTGACACTCGTCGAAAAGTGTCGCGGACGTTGCACCAAAGGGCAAGCCTTTTTCTAAGTTTTCA
>WQVX01000157.1 GCA_009785615.1 Defluviitaleaceae bacterium
AACAATACCAGCTTATTTTTGACATGTTTTTGATACCTTCTCAGCATGAATTTACATTATAACATACAATTAACCATTTGGGAAGCTTTATTTTGCTTTTTTGATCATACAAATATTACCAACACTTAGAACTATCATAATTAACATTCAATAAGTTGCTACTTGTCATTTTATCAGTAATAACCTTGCTACGGTTTCTTCTAAACCTTGTTTGTGGGGCTTTGCATTTTTGCTTAAAAATTGATGGTTCTAGGTTCATAAAAATTATTCCTCCCAGATACTCCTAAGCGTATCTAATGTTTGTAATGCTAAAGTGAAATCAAAATCTTCTATCTGGCGGACTAATACAGTGGCTTCCGGGATTGCCCTAAGTTCCTCGATAAAGCTTAAACATTCTATATTGTGTGATTTCAATGAAGGATAGAGCTTATCAAGCAGTACTATTGTCTCAACTTTGTTAAAATCCTTTTTAACGGAAACAGTTGCAGTTTCAAGTTTGTTAATAGTTTCAAGTACGCATTTCAATTCATGTTCCAAAGCTGATAACTGGCTGGTTGATGGAATTTTTCCGTTTGCCAGTACCTGTTCAACATGCTCTGCGGCTTGTGCTAACGGAGACTCATTTAACAGCCCTGCGGCACCTTTAAGTGTATGAGCCAAACGATGAGCAGTTTTAGTATCGTTTGTATTTATGGCTTGATTCATATTAAGGAACGATTTCTTATGACTCTTTACAAAATCTGATAACAGTTTCTCTCTTAAATCTGCCCCTTTTAAATAATCGTCAATGCCTCCTTGGTTAGGCATTGTGCCTCTTTTTGCGGACTTAGCCGCCTCAATAACTTCCGGCGGTTGTTTGTCTCTTATATGTTTCATCAAGATGGTATTTAAGCGTTTTGTTTGAATAGGCTTTGAAATGAAGCCGTCAAAACCACTTTCAATAAAATTTTCTGCTTGGCCTACAAGTGCATTGGCTGTTAGTGCCACTATAGACTGTGTATAGCCCATATTCCGCATGATATGCATGGTTTCAATGCCATCTAAGCCCGGCATCATATGATCCATAAAAATAATATCGTATATTTTGCCCTGCTTAACTTTTTCTATTGCCTGTTGTCCGTTATCACATGTTTCCACGTTAAGATCATAAAAAGCAAGCAAACCTTTTACTACATATAAGTTTGCCTCTACATCGTCAACTACAAGCACTTTGCCATAGGGCATTGGCTCCGGTACAAATTTAAACTGTTTTGCTGTAGCACGAGTGTATTCTTCAAATTGCTGCAAATTATTTGCCATTTCTTTACCCAAAATTTCATTGCCTGCTATCTTTTGGGATATGCGAACAGTAACGGTCGTACCCTCGCCAACTTCACTTTCAATATCAATTTTGGCACCCATCATTTGTATTAAGCCTTGTACAATGGACATACCAAGCCCTGTGCCGGTTGCAGAGCTAACTTCACCCATATGGAAACGTTCATATTCTGTGAATAAATTCTTCAACTGTTCCGGGGTCATACCAAGCCCTGTATCACGAATGGTAATAACAATTGTTATATAGTCGTCTTTTATCTCGTCTTTT
Source organism: Defluviitaleaceae bacterium (assembly GCA_009785615.1). Taxonomy (GTDB): domain Bacteria; phylum Bacillota; class Clostridia; order Lachnospirales; family WQUN01; genus WQVX01. The sequence continues at coordinate 1,586 of WQVX01000157.1, forward strand.
TGGCTTTGCAAAGATAATTCTACAGTACCGGATATTGTATATTTGAAGGCATTTGACAGCAGGTTGCTTATAATTTGTTCAATGCGGAGCACATCACCTATCAAAGATACCGGCAAATATTCATCTACAGATATACGAAATGCAATATCTTTATCGTCCAAATATATAAGGTACAATTGCGCTACATCACTAATTAGGCTTGCCACTTCATATTGCTCTTCTGCTATCTCCATTTTGCTTGCTTCTATTTTTGAATGGTCAAGTATGTCATTTATAATTCCCAGAAGCAAATTTGCAGAGTTATGGATTTTAGCAAAAGCCTCTTCTATTTGTGGGGGCAGGCCGGAATTTTGTAATTGAATCTCTGAAATTCCCATAACCGCAGTTATTGGGGTGCGTATTTCATGGCTCATTCTGGCTAAAAACCTACTTTTGGCTCTATTACTTTCTTCTGCTATTTCGATACGGTACATTTCGGCTTCTTGCTCTACACGGCGGTAAGCACTTGCTAACATTAAGGACGCTGAATGCAAAATATTCATTTCTTCATCAGTTAATATACGTTCATGAATGCAATTGTCGATTGAGAAGATGCCCCATAACTGATCTTGATAAAATATAGGAATGATAACAACAGATTTAAGTGCTCCTGAAGGGTCTAAAGCAAAACGTTCATTTGGTGGAAAATCAACTAAAGAGCCATTGAAAGATTTTCCACCAAAAATGAGTTCTTCACATACCGGCAAAACACCCCAAGGAATTTTTTGGCTTAAATTCATTTGCTGTATTTTACCTCCAAATTCTGAATGCCAACGACTGTCAAGGGTAAGCTTTATCCCTTCCTCGTCTGCGTTAACGAGCATTAAATTTACTCGGTCAGCATCTAAGCAAAGGCCAATCATTGCCATACTTTGTAGTATGGCATTCTCAAGCTCGCCGGCGTTGTCTACATCAAGAAGTGACTCTGCTACATGGTTTACTGTATTCAGCATTCTTTCACGATGGCTAAGGGATTCATGAGCCTGTTTAAGTTGAGTAATGTCTTTACTGTAAGTGACTGCAACAAGTTCGTCGTTATATTTCATACGAACACCGTCTACTTCCAGGTTTACAATGCTTCCATCCGGCTTTTTTTCCGTAATTTCAAATTGTGAATACCCGGTTTCAAAAATTTCTAACAAATGATTATTCCACACATTCCATATAGGGGTATCATCATATATAAAGTCGGATGTGGATTTGACCAATTTTTCTTTATACTCTTCTTTAGTTGAAAAGCCATAATAAATATAGGTAGTTTTATTACAGTCGACAGGATTAAAATTTTCATCCCAATATTCAATCAAAAGAGGGGTCGAGTCAAGCATAAGCCGAATACGTTCGTTTACTTCTGTCTCCAGCAACTTATTTTCCAATTCGCGTACCTTTTCTGCACTTACTTTAATGGGGCGCAAATCAACAGTGTATGCTGCTGCAAAGTTTTTGCCTTGGCGTGTGAAACGTACAATAGTGATTTCTGTAGGTATTAGCTCGCGGTTTAAGTTTTGATGCAACCATTCAAACTGAATATAACCGTCACGAAAAGCTTGTTTAACATAATTTACGGCTTTTTCGTGCGAGGGTGTACCACAAGGCTGATATTCAGGTGATAATTCTCCAAAGCGTTCCAGATATTGATCTTGGCTTTCTAATTCAAACATTTTTATTGATTGTGTGCTGGTAGATATAAGATTTATGGATTCGTCCCATATATTCATGATAAATGGCGATGCTTTTAAAAGAAGCTCGTTTATTTCATTGACCTCAAGTTCGTTTTCATTATCAAGCAAGTCATATTTGTAAAGCTCCCTATATATTACAACGTTTGCTATTGCAAGGAATAATGCAACAAAATGCACATCGGGTATATTAATGTTAAACAAAACAATGACTTGAGGAATAATGGGGAATGCTGTACAGAAAATTAATGTTCTTAGTTTCTTTTTTTGTAGGCTATTGGAACGTGCTTTGCGTATTAAAATCATTAGGGAACACATCACACATATGATGGGGTGAATTACTGTAAGTGGAAACAAAACTCCTCGTGTTATATCCCATCGGTATATAGAGTAGTAGATGGAATGTTCGGGAAGCATGAATACAGACGAATACATAAGACCATGCCATGGAGATGTCCATAAAAGTATTATCAAAAGAAATGTAGATGAAAATATAATAAAGTTTAGAGATTTTGGCAAGTGCCGGTCACAATATTGCTGAAGGAAATAAAGAAACGTAGGAGCTAGTAACATTCCTAAAGCTACCAACCGCAGACCAAATAAAGCCCCATCTGCTGTGGTTGCCATTATTTCAAACAGTGCGCCAAGTGCATATAAAAATCCACTAAATGTAAACAACACTAAAAATTCACGTTTTGTGCTTTTAAGTCGGGTTAGGAAAATATATACCATAATTGCCATTGTTAATAAGGCACTCAAATGGATACTAATTGCAAATATTCTAAGCATTCCGCCTTACCCCTTCCACCATCTGAAACTGCAAAAATAAGGGGAAACAGCTATTCTCTGCAATAGAAATACAGAGGACAGTTGTTTCCCACTATTAATCTATAAAATCACTGTGCAATTAATCACGTTTGCCAACACCCTTGCACATTATTTAGATCATTTTAAAACGACTATATAAGATGTTAATTTTTTCGTCACAACCCCTCAAGGTATTATAACATAGATTTTAGGGCAAATTCAAGATTGAATTTTTAGCGTCCGGCAGTCCATATTCGGGCAACAAGTATGGTCATATCATCTTTTGGCAAGCCTCCTGATTGTTTTTCGGCAGCTTTTAATATATAATCTGCTACTTCTTGGGGGGTACGAGTTCCGCAACGTTTAAGATGTTCTACAAGCCAACCTTCCTTATCCATTTCACCTTTTACTGCTTCGGTTACTCCATCTGTTACCATTAAAATAATATCGTCGTGAAGCAGCTTTTGACGAGTGATTTCCAAGTCAACTTGTTTTAACATCCCCATTGGAAGTGAGGATGATGGTATTATTGTTACAGTTTGGTCTCGAAGCAAAAAACTAGACCAAGCTCCAATTTTTATAAATTCACCTTCACCTGTATATAAATCAATAGCACAGATATCTAATGTAGAAAAAGATTCTTCATTACTTTTAAGAACCAATACGGAGTTTATCATTTTTATAGCAAGTTCTTTTTCAAACCCGGATTCTAAAAATTCTTCAAGTAATTCTACTGTTGCCGCACTTTCTCTGCGGGCTTGCGTACCGGATCCCATCCCATCAGCTAAAGCTAATATGCATTGACCATTTTTTAACTCCATATAAGAATAACTGTCGCCGGAATCGCCATGGCCTCCTTTTGCACGATGGGCTGCACCACAATGAATGCGATATTTTCGATCCTCTACAAATCGTAATGTACAACCCTTTTTATTATCATCTTTAGAAATGCTGTTGTGACATACTTCACTTTCAATTTGCATTTTCCGCTTTAAAACAGATGATAATGTTGGCAAAATAATACGAGTACATGCCCTTTTTAAACTATTATTTTTGCACATTGGCTGGTTAACCGTAACATGATATCGTCCAAATTTATCCTCCAGCACTAAAACAGAATCCACTTCTACCTTGCTACGCAAAAGTGCAGCAATCATCTCTTCCTCAAGTCCTTCATGAAAGCGCAATGTTACATCTATTTCACCGGCCAAGCGATGCATTATGCCTGCCACGCCTTGCAATTGCTGACTGACCAGTTCTCGGCTTTCTGCAATACGATTGTGCCACAATAAATTTTGCTTGTATAAGGCAAACACCATATTTAAGTGATGTATAAAAGCTTTAGGTTGGAGGCAAACCTCAAAAAATTTCTCATCTGTATCTCCATCTTTTTCTTCTAATGATACGGAACCTTTTCTGCCGCATATACCCAAGAGCGTAAACACGTGACTGTATGTGCCATAAAAGGATTCTTCCCAGCACTCATTTTTTCTTTCGCAAGAATGGCAGGCACGGGCGGCAACATCCTCTATCAACTGAGATGCATCTTTTTTGTTAAGCGAAGTTTTAACCGGAACAGATAGCCCGGAGAAAGTGGAGGCAAGTTTTTCAAAAGAAGAAGCAAAAGCCCCAAGCCTCTGTATAGTTTCTTCTTTAATTTTTTCTATATATTCAACTGCACTATCCATTGATGGGTTAACAGCAGACACCACATTAAAATGAAAATCTTGCGGAGTTATAATAAAAGCTATGCCGGCAGCGATAACAGCGTATATCAGTGTAAAGTAGAGCAAATGGGGAGCAAGCAAAAACATAGCCCCCGCACCGGTTATGACTACTACCGCCATAACTGCAAGCCGTCCAAATTTTTTCATAAAGCCCCCGCCCATACCGGCTAATCCTAGCACCAGACCCATGCCTGTATCCCAAAAGCCTACCATATATAGCATAAAGCCAAGCAGCATTCCGGCCGTCCCCCCCATGGCAGAGCCTCCTTTATGAGCAACTACAAAAAGCACATATAAGCATAAAAAAAAGCGCAGAGACATTCCGCCTACATAAATATCAGAAGCACCTGCAATTACAGAGCCTAAAACTAATGCAAGAGCAACAATATCTTCGCCGGATATTATATTTTTACGTCTATGAGCAGTTAAAATTAGGGTTGCTCTTTTAATTGTAAGCACCAAAGAGGCAGTAAGGATGCTTTCCATGATAGCAACAGCCAACAAATAGCCACTGCCTCCGGTAAAAACAGCCGCAATCAGTCCGGCAATAAGAACACAAAGTCCCGCCATTATAGCTTGGGCATAAAGAGTAGATCGTATAGGATAGTGTGCCCCTTTGGAATATGGGCGTGCTTTGCCTTTTGAGCGAGCAGTTTTATGTAAGTAGGGAAACAGTATGCGTACCGAAAAATAATGGCACAAGCATAAAAGTCCCAAGGCTAATATATACCTAAGCACAAAAATATCACCTAAGCGAGTGACCAAGCCTAAGGCTACAAAAATGGCAGTTATGTAAAATGACCAACCTGCACCCACATCCATAAAAGTAGCGGCAAAAGCTAACGCCAAAGGATTTACTATTTGAAAGACTACCGCTCTGCCAATAAAAAAGCCTATGCTGCCGGTAATTGCAGTTGCTAATTCTCGCTTTGATAAAAACAATGACGGATGAGATGTGTTTTTGGTTTCTGACGAAAAAATATTCACGCTATTTCACTCCTTGCCACCTTACCAATTCCGTTTGTTTTGAGTTAACGAAATGGCTATAGTTGGTGATATTGCTTATTTGAGCATTGCTTTTATTCTACAAGAAGTGAATGTCCCGGCTTGTCACATTATGCGTAGTTGGGACAAGCTTTTTTTTTAAATTTACGACAATGTAAAAACAATTAGCAATTTATCATAAACGAGACATATTGTATCATGT
>WQVX01000158.1 GCA_009785615.1 Defluviitaleaceae bacterium
ACGATCTATTCGGATGTCGTAGAAAGCGGCGTAGGGCAAAAGCTTGTCAAGAGCCACCACAATGTTGGCGGACTTCCTGAAAATATGAACCTGAAACTGCTCGAACCGTTACGGTATCTGTTTAAAGATGAAGTAAGAAAACTAGGAGAAGAACTTGGAATAGCGAGCAAGCTTGTCTGGAGACAGCCATTCCCCGGTCCCGGGCTTGGGATCAGGTGTATTGGAGAAATAACCGAAGAGAAGCTTGAAATCATCAGAGAGTCCGATGCGATCCTCAGAGAAGAAATTGAAATAGCCGGTCTGGATAGAGACATATGGCAGTACTTCACGATTCTTTCGAATATAAGGAGCGTGGGTGTCAAAGACCAAGAGAGAACGTATGACTATACCGTGGGCATCAGAGCGGTAACCTCCACGGATGCCATGAGTGGCGACTGGGCGAGAATACCATATGATATCCTTGCAAAAATATCAAGCAGGATCGTAAATGAAGTGAATGGTGTCAATCGGATTGTGTATGATGTTACGACGAAGCCGCCGAGTACGATTGAGTGGGAATGATGAATTCAATCCTATGAACGTTGAAACGAGCAGGTTTGTAGAGCGTTGATACTGCTTGCTGGCAACGTTTTGGCAACAATTATAAATTATTCATATTAAAGAGCCGATTGATTTTTATGTCAGTTGGCTCTTTTATTCCGTAATAGTAGCTTCTATGACTTGCCCCCAAATTTCGCGCATTTGAAATGTTAGTTTACAACTTCTCTAAGCTGCATGGCGTATTCATTCGGTGTCTTGTATCCGAGTGACATATGTGGCCGCGATTCATTGTACTCATATTTCCACGATTCAATTATATCCTGTGCCTCCGCACGATATCAGTCGCTTTTTTGCCGCCATCATATTCTTTTAAGATGCCGATAATTTGCTCTTCCGTAAAACGTTTTTTCATGTTAATCACTCTGTTTTGTTTTATTGTATCATATTTTTGTGACTAACATTTCTTTTGACGAAATTTTATGGTATCATGTCACTAGTTGTCATCGTATGATACATAAAAAACCGTTTATAACAGTAGAAGAATTGCCTGAAATTATCAGTAATAATATGCTATAATAAAAAACAACTACTGAGATGAAAAAATTTCTGTGTATGTTTAATTCAATTATATAAGTTAAAGGAAGAAATATGGCACGTTATATAAACCCTATACCAAATTTAGAAAGCGACAAAGAAACGAAATCTAAAATAGATAGAGAAGCAGTAGGCGATTATAAAGACCAAGAAATCAAATATTTTGTATTTATAGATGCTTTGGGATTCAAGCAAGCTTTTTTTGATAATGGAAAAAGTGAAAAAAGCAGTAAAGAACTTTCGGAAAAATACAGCGATGTATTTTACTATTATTTTGAGTTGATGAATGATGCAAACTTCATGATGACTAATGAGTGCTATGCAGGCCAGACTTCTGATAGTCTTTACTTTTATACATCCAGAGCGGATTGGCTTGTAGATTTTATTATATTATTCTCTCACTTTAATATGTATGCGATGGAAAAAAATATATTTTTCAGAGGTGGAATAGCAAAAGGCGGATTGTCCTATAAGGAGAATTATCAATTTTATGGAGATAGCGTAATCAAAGCATATCTTTTAGAAAGTGAAATAGCTAAGAATCCTATAATAAGCGTTGACCAAAGCACTTTTGAAGATATTATAAAAATTGGAGATTATAAGTGGCTGATAAGAACTGAACATGAAAGACATTATATAAAGCCATTTGTAATATTAGAGGAAGAACGACATTTACCTGTCAGGAATAAAGAGCTTATTAGAGAGGTTAAAAAAGAATTAATAATTGAAAATATTAAAAGTAATAAACGAAATTTCGAATATGACAACGGGAATTTTGGAAAATTTGTATTTTTAGAAAAAGAGTTTGCAATATCTGATGAATAAGAAGGAAAAGAAGGAAGTACAATAGGAGGAATAACATGTTAACAGAAAATGTAGGTGCAAGAATATTGAATATAATTACAGAGTCGTTATATGATAAGCCAATCGTTGTTTTCAGAGAATACGTCCAAAATTCTGCGGATTCATTTTCAAAAATAGATGGTGAAGCAAGCAAAGAGGACTTATCCATCCAAATATGGCAGAAAGCGAATCATTTATACTTTTTAGATAATGGTAGGGGTATAGAGCAAAATCGGTTTGAAAGTGCAATGATTAAAATTGCTTCGTCCCACAAGAATAAGGAAATAAATATGGGATATAAAGGCATAGGTAGACTTTCAGGCATTTCCTATTGTAATAAACTGATTTTTATAAATATCTGTAGCTACAGTAAGTGTATTTTTCAGAAGTATGTTATAGATGGTGACAAATATAACGAAGTAAAGAATGATGAGAAGTATTATGAGATGGGCTTTAGCGAGCTGATGAATGAGATTGGCAGCTATGATAGCGAAATAAAAGGCAGTGAGATTGATGAGATTCAAAATTTGTTATCGCCACGTCAAAAGATGTTTGAAAAGCAGGACACCGGATTTCTAGTTATTCTTGAAGATATTAAACCAATATTGAAGCAAACAATTGAAGGAAGCAAATTCTTCAATGAATTAGGCTGGTTACTGCCAGTTAAGTTTAAAGATGAGTTGTTTCAAAGTGCTGCATGCCAGTTATTTATTGATTTGTCCGAAGCAGTAGAAGGGGGGATCGTACCAGCAAAGGCATATGATATTCATTTTAATAATATACAAATAGAGCGGCCTATTGGTAGTGGAGCACTTAGGGATTATGAGTGTAAAAGTAATTTCGGAAAATATGCAGTATCCTTTCACTCTTTTTCTAGAGACAAGATAGCTGTTCAAAGGGGAAATGATTTTGTTGGCATTAAAATATACATTGATAATATGCTTCTTTGTGATGAAACTGAAATAGTACCAATGTTACAAAGATATGGGCTTATTAGTCATACCGCAAATGAATTAGTTCAAACAGTAAAAGGTCTTGGGGTAATGATTTATATTACTGACAAGGTCAATATTTCCTCTAATGCGAGACGTACATTTATTGAAATTGCAGATGATGATTCTCTGGAATTTTTACGATTGTTAGCAGAATTTATTGAAACAATTTATAGTGCTAGATATGCATTATCTAGGTTTAGTTCAGCCAAAAAATTACTAGAAGAAGAAAAGGATAAGTTAGAAGTAGATAGGGATAAGTTAGAGGAACTTCGAAAAAATGCCAACGATGCACTGCGAGCATTGGCAAGAGCGGAAATTGTAATTGATAGTTTGGAATATGAGGATGACTTTGACTTTGGTAAGCTAAACGAAATAGAGCAAAAGCAAGCAGTTAAAAGAAAAATATCAAAAGAAATAAACAGTAAAACAAGAGAATACTTATCACAAACTACTACTTTTGATTATGATAATGCATATGAAGATTTTAAAATTTGGCTATTATCAAATTGATTTCAATTAGATTACTGATTAAGTGTTACATGGTATACGTTGAAGGATAAATAAATGGAAAGAATTTTATTGGTAGAACCCAATTATAAAAATAAATACCCACCTGTTGGATTGATGAAATTGTCTACCTATTACAAGGATAAAGGTGATTTTGTTGAATTTCATAAGGGGCTACTTCCAAAGTCCGAAGTAGTTAAATTTGATAAGGTTTTCATAACAACGTTGTTTACCTTTGATTTTGATATGTGCGTACAGACAATTCGTTACTATATTGCTATCGTCGGGAGCAATAATGTATATGTTGGTGGTATAGCAGCTACAATAATGCCAGAAAATTTCTTAAATGCGATTCCCGAAATAAACATTATTGGAGGGCAGTTAACATCTTCTAATTTACTTGGTTATGATGATAATGTAAATATTGATTCATTAATGTTGGATTATGACATTCTATGGGATATATCATATGATTATGCTGCCGCTGACAGTTATTTTATCTATACAACTAGAGGATGTCCTCGCAAATGTAAATTTTGTGCGGTCAAGACTCTTGAGCCGACTTTTTATAATTGCAATAATATTACCTGTCAGGTAAATGCGGTGGACGCAAACTTTGGGATTAAGAAGCAATTGCTTGTAATGGATAATAATATATTATATTCAAGACAATTTTCTAAAACGGTAGCAACTTTAGAAGCATTAGGTTTTGGAATTAATAATAACAAAATCAAAAAAAACAACTATATGAAATATTACCTCATTAGTTTAGAAAAGCGAATGGGAGCAGAAAAGAAGTATGGAAATTTATTGAGCCGAATAAAAAAAGAATTTTATAGTCTCAAATTTATTAGGATTAATAAAAACGATGCAATTATTTTACATAATGTGATTGCCAAAATTGATAAGCAAGATGATAGTGAAATAATTACATACATATTTGAAAATAGGGACTTTATCGTAGAGTTTTTTGGTAGATATAATTATCATACAATTGTACGTTATATAGATTTTAATCAAGGTCTGGATGCCAGATTATTCACTGATAAAAAAGCGGAGAACATGGCACGCCTTGCAGTAAAGCCATGTAGAATTGCATTTGACTCTCTAAAAATGAGACAAGCTTATTTTAATGCAATGAGTATGGCTATAAAACATGGTATCAGAAGTTTTTCAAATTATTTGCTTTATAACCACGATGAAAAGCCTGAGGACTTATGGCTGCGTTTGAGTCTAAATATACAATTTTGTAAAGATAACCAAGTCTCATTATTTTCCTTCCCTATGAAATTTGCATCGATAGAACATAAAGATAGAAGCTATGTAGGAACACATTGGAATAAGAAGTATCTAAGGGCTGTAAATATTATTCTGAACGTAACTTCTGGAGTGGTTGCAAAAGAAGAGGACTTCTTCATAAGAGCGTTTGGGAAAAGCAAAGAAGAGTTTGTGGTAATACTGACTATGCCAGACGACTTTATCAGACACAGAGATTTTTTCGATGAAAAGGGCTTTAGTCAAGTATGGAAGGAATATTATGAAAGGCTTTCAAAACGAGAAAAGGTGCAATTGATTTCTATTGTAGAAAATATTGTTGATGAGCCAGATGTATTAGATATGAAATATACTACGAATATTGATAACATACTAATGTTTTACGCTATTAGCAAGAAAAAAGTAGAAGATAACGAATTGTATTATTCAAATTTACTAAAAGATTTAAGAAACAATATTTATTCATCCGAGCAGTTGGAAAAGCGCGTGAATAATAATATTTTTCATACAAAAACCGCAATCCCATTAAATGATACAAAAATTGCGGATAGAAATATCGAAGTACCTATGACATGATATAAAGTGAATGTGACTTGAAAAACAATAGAAATATAACAGGAGGTTATAGCAATGAGTTGCAATGATGAGCAGTTAAAATTTAGTGTTTTTATAATCAATCAGATTTCACAATCCATCAAAAAGCCTACAGCTGTTGTTTATAAGTTTCTTGCCGAATCAGGCGTGTTGGATGAATATATCATCAATTGTTACGATGCGCTCCATACATTAGGGAGAGAATACCTTGTAGACGATATTACAGGACTTTTGCATGACAGGGGTGTTGTAATTTGAAGAATGTTACGAGGTGAAATAGTATGGCTGTTGATAAAAAAGAATTACGCAATGTCTATATTACTTTCCTTGAAGAAGATATTATCAAGGAGATTGCCAAGATGAAGGGCATTGATAACCGCGTTGCGATGGAAATATATTACAAGAGTAAATTGTGCCGGCAGATTAGCAGCGGTGAGTATGGCATTGAGTATATGGATTGCAAATATCTCGCAAATGATTTGATTGAAAATGAGTCGGAATTATTTGTATAATGAATTTTAAACGGAAATATTATTATTACGAAAGAAATGGAGAAGTATATGCAGCAGAGAGAGGTTTTTTCTTCGAGGTGGGGGTTCTTATTGGTGTCTGCCGGGTGTGCAGTAGGCCTTGGGAACATATGGAGATTTCCATGGCTTGTAGGCTCATACGGCGGTGGATTTTTTGTTTTAATATTTTTAATCTTTATTGTATTGCTGGGGTTGCCTGTTATGGCATCGGAGTTTGCTGTCGGAAGAGGCAGTGGCAAATCGCTCGGCAGGGCATTTCAGGAATTGCAACCCCCCGGGTCGAAATGGCATTACTTTAGCTACTTTGGCATGGCAGGCAATTATATGTTGATGTTTTTTTATACATCTGTTGTCGGCTGGGTGTGCGTTTATTTTTACAGAGCGATTACCGGCTCTTTTATGGGCATGAATACCGAGCAAATAAGCGCTCTTTTTGCAACGTATACAGAAGGTTCCGCTTTGGTGACGACGGGATGGATGATCGTTGTAGTAGCAGCCGGTCTGGCAGTTTGTTTGTTAGGGTTGCAAAAAGGCGTAGAAAAAGCTACAAAATTTATGATGTCGGGCTTTTATATTTTACTGATTATTATCATGGTCAGGGCGTTTACATTACCGCAAATGCCCGGGATTGAGACAACGGCGATGGACGGACTACGTTTCTTTTTCGTGCCGGATATGAGTGTACTTGAACGCTTCAGTCTAATGGAAATACTGTTCAGGGCGATGGGGCAGGCGTTTTTCTCATTGTCACTCGGAATGGGGTCTATGTTGATTTTCGGAAGTTATTGCGGAAAAGATAAAAGCTTGCCGGGTGAAAGCCGAAGTGTTATAGGGCTTGATTTAGTCGCTTCTTTGGGATGTTCTTTAATCATTTTTCCGGCATGTTTTGCTTTTGGGATTTCGCCCGGAGCAGGGCCGGGGCTGCTTTTTATAACGCTCCCGAATATTTTTACAGCAATGCCGATGGGTCAGCTATTCGCTGTGGTTTTTTTCCTGTTC
>WQVX01000159.1 GCA_009785615.1 Defluviitaleaceae bacterium
GATATCCAACAGGAAGATAGTCGGCTTCCCCAGCAGTTCAATATATCGTTGCAAGGCTATGAAATCGCCTGTCACAAGGGGAATGGCGAAGTCTTTACCGCTTTTTTTGATTATGCTTTGTAAGTAGGATGCATGGGCTGGCTTATCCTCAAAAATAATGATGTCTGTCACTTTTTAAAAAATCCATTGCTAATGAATTTCATGCCCCATTTTAAATAATTCCTGAAATTTCTTTTCCACTGCAACATACTTACTTTATGGAATATAACGGCTAAACCCTTCTGCATCTTCTTCCTCCATTTGGGCTATATTATTTCCGATGATATCTGCCACTTTTGAGGTTGTAATGTTCATAGGTGATTTAATATTGATAGTAGTCTGTATTATCAGAGAGGAATTTTCCTTTACTATATCGCTGAATTAGAATGCCTTTTAAAGTTCTCTGGATAGCCCTCAACGTCACGATCTTGGAAGCACTTGGAAAGTAACCTTCTCAGCATCCACTCATATGATGTTGCCAAAACCATGAGGTCTGTTAATTTCAGCGTTCGCGTGAACGGAGATAGATGTTTTCAGCGGAAGGTGACGCTATAAGGACAGAACTATTCTTTAATGACAATCGAATTATATATCATAAACTCCAGAGTGTCAACGTTTAACGTAGTGTTAAATATCAAATTAAAACACTTTCAACGGATAGCGTCTTAGTTATAATTTCCTAAAGAACTCAGGGGTAAGTCGATTCAAGGGATTTTGAGATCATCAAAAATCGTAGACTTATCCACTAAACAGCCGAAAATTCAAGGGTTATCCGAAATCTTAAAAAGTGGATTTTTCCCTGAATCTATACAGTTGTTTGAATTGGAAATCGGCTACTAAAGAACTTGCAAGGGGGGATGAACTTGGCTGAAGGTATAATTTATGGGCTAGGTGACAAGTTAAAAAAATTAAGAGAAAAGCATAAATTTACACAAAAGGAAGTCGCTAAGAGAATGAAAGTTACTCCAAATACTATTAGTCGATATGAAAATGATGAATTTGCCCCCAAGATAGAAAATTTGATTCAATTTGCAATCATCTACAATACATCATTAGATTATTTGATGGGTATCGGAAAAGAAAGCTATCTTTATCTTTACGAGTTTGACGATAATCAAAGGGCTTTTATTCTTCAAGTGATAAAAGGAATCAAGGATAATTTCGACTATAACAATTCAAAAAAAGGCGATTAATGCACAGCAAAACATGCTGTTATCATCAATCGTCTTTTTTCTTGATTCTCTACTATAACGGTTTTAGATTCGCTACGAAAAAAATGGAGCGGCTTTGCACATTAAAGCGTCTGTGACACAGAGGTTGTCTGTTGTCTACATTAATTTTAGAGGGGAATTTAGGTTATACTAAGGTGGTCAACTTTCTCTTGCTTTAGCGGAGTTCTTATTTATTCCGCCGTAGCTTTTAGAGCTAAAATGCAAGTACAAAACAATTAAAATAATCACAATAATAAGTGTGAAAATAGCAATAACAATAAACAATATAATCCCTTCAGCAGAGTGATAAAAATATGGCCATATAATCCCATCTGCACTGCCTACCCTGCTCCATGTAGTTCCTTGGCCTGTCAGCTGCCATACATCACCTTCTTTTGAGAAATAAAATACTGCACCACCTATCTCTACGTGATTATGTCTACTGTTTTCTTGATTAACCCATACACGATAGATGCGTGCAAAAGTATCTGAATAATGTAACACTTTCAAATATCCCATGCCACCAACTCTACTTTGTATATCCTGACTTTCAGATATAGCTTCTTCAAATATATGACCATACCTATAAGTAAGTGTCTCGGTTACTATCATTGCTCCGCCCCATATTAACAAAAAAACAATGACTGGCGAAGCTATCATTGCTATAATCACACTATACATTTTGTTCAAAATGCATCCATCCTTTGCATACATGTTATACAGGGCAACCGTATACGAAAACTATCTAAAATCCTCTGAAATTAGGTAAATTTTGTTAGTGGCAATTTTTTATGCATGTAGGGACTCGAATTTGAGATTTCCAGCCCGAATCCACCAAAAAAGACAGTATTGTTTTTGTATAAAGATTGTTCACGTCAAGGGTTACTTGAAATCACCCATTATATATCATTCCTGCAACCCTTAATTTTATGGGATATTTCGTATGCGGTAGCCCTGGCTTGCGCTCTTTTCTTTGGTTTTAACTCTTGATTCGCATTAGTAAAATCAAGAATATCAAAATTGGAATATATTGGCTAAATTCAGAAAACTTTCTTAATTGAGGCAATTTCAACACCTAAAAGTCATAAATTTATTCTCTGAAAAGCGCATAATCACAAACCCAGCAATTGACTAATTTCAGAAAATGCCTAGTGTCCCCTAATCAATTGACTTCTTCCTATTGCAGCACCAGCTAACGTCGCCGGAGCAACACCAGCTAACGCCGCCGGAGCAACACCAGCCAATGCTGCTGAAGCAGTACTAGCTAGTGTCGTTGGGGCAGCACCAGCTAGTGCTGTTGGAACAGCACCAACTAACGCTGCCGGAGCAGCATTAGATACTGCTCCAAATGATGATGAAGAGTCTCTTTCTAGGTCTAACAAACCATACATACGTAAATAATTCATATATGCATGTTCACCAAACGAATTTGGTACAGGACTGCAATGGGGCGGGTTAAGTTCCCCTTGGTTAAACAATGTTGCTAAAACTCCGGGACTGTTAGCGATTCCTGGATATTCACTTTCCCATCTATCTGTATAATATCTCATTAAAGCTGCCGCATACATAGTATTCGTTTGTGGATCTTGTAATGCTACTGATCTTGCCATTGTTTCAGTTCCGTGAAGAAATCCACCGAAAGGTAGATTCCATCCACCGTGATAGCGTGTTATCTCCGGCATAAGTCCAGCCTCTTCCATACGCCTAGCAGTGTTAACTCTAACCTGGGCAACTCCTATAGAAGTATTTAAACCATAGAATCCCCCAATATTATCTGTTAAACTATCTACCCAATCTACATTTAGATAATGCTCTGCTTGAATGGCTGAAGCTAGTATAGCAGGGTTTATATCAAAATGACTCGCCGCATTAAGTATATATTCTGCATTATCCATAACCACTTGGTCTGCTCTAGTGCGATTTGCTTCGCTTCTTCTCTCCTGTCTTTCGGTTCTTCTGTCAGCTACCCAGTTACCTGCTTGTTGACCTAATTCTACGACAGGACCGATCGGAGGCATAATCGGACCAATCGGAAAAATGCCCTGTACGGCTTCCATATCTACACAAGCCTGTCCAATCGACACAGGAGCAACATCATTCAGCATACCATTTGCGAACTCTTCCCCGGCGCGGTCACTAGCTGCTTCATTCACTGGGTCAAAATGTATGTTTGTTCCTTCAACGTTAGGTTTAATCTTCCCTTGCGCTTGTTCACGTACATGGTTTAGTTCGTGGCCTAGCACTCGACGGCCTTCTATAGTGTTAGGATTATATTGGCCGGGTGCAAATCGGATTATATTTCCTTGTGCTGTTGCTTGCGCCCCCATTTTAGCAACTTCTGGAGATTCAAGCAAGGAAAGTCTACTCATATCTATGCCAAAACCGTTTTGAATGCTAGTAGAAGAGCAGGAAATGATGATAGTGAAAGCAGAACAGTAGGAGGGGTCGCCAGCGCAGTAGCTAATGCAGCCAGAGCAGTGTCAGAGGCAGTCGGTTCTAATCGAGGGCTAAATAACACTAGAACTGAGCCATACCCAGATGGCTTCATTGGTCCACGGCAACAAGACCCTAATGCTGATATAAGCCGCCAATTGCCAATCCTACGACCACCTATTACTACTAGAACTGAGCCATACCCAGATGGCTTCATTGGTCCACGGCAACAGGATCCTAATGCTGATATAACTCGTCAATTTCCTTTTTTGCGACCTCCCATTATAGAGGGCGAAGCAAGAGATAGGCTTATCGAAATGTCAGAATACCCTAGTCACTCTGATGCTTGGTCGTATGTTCCTGAGAGGCTTGAAGCCGAGAGGCTTGAGGCTGAGAGACTTCAAGCTGAAGCAGACGCAAGGAGAATGGCATCAGCTCAGGAGATTCTTGACCGTCACTACGGTGTTTCTGAATCTGGGCGTAGAATTAATCTTACAGGCGTGGGGACACCAACGCAAAACAGTGCTGGTTTGGATCCACTTTCAAACATTCGTGATACTGCCGCAGGAGAGATGGCTAGAACACGCCCTTATTTTAATAGGAATCCTGACCAACCAAATTATGTAGCAGCCACAGCAGCAGGAGAGGCACCAGATTTATTTCTTAATGAGTATATGCTAGAAGCCATGCTGTACTTAAATAATAGATTTGGTGATCTTTCGATAAATGCAATTGCTGGATTGAATCATTTTGGAGGCGAAGATGATGAACATGTCAGAGGATTAGCTTTTGATATGGCACGTATACCTGGTCACTCTGCTAACAATTCAAGAGACGTATTCGACTATTTGCATTATAGAGGATTTATAACACAACGCAACAGGGCTGATTATCTGCCTGATGAAGAACAATATGCGGGACCTGGTTATGCCAATTTTTTAAGTAACAGCCTTCACATATCAATTTTTGGGCGCAACCATCCTGATGATGTGCAAAATTAGTTGGATAACAGAAAGCTTGTAGTTGCTATTGAGGAGAATGGTATTACATGAAAAGAATGATAAAGCACCTATATGAAGGCTCACACTCTGTATTCACTCTTGATGCCGCTTGCATTGTGCGAGCGGTAAGGCTAATCCCAATACTTGCTTTAGTGATAATAATTAGTGCTTGTGCGGTAGTTTCCGTGGGGAATAACGTTGAACCTATTGCCCGTGATACTGCTTTGCCAAAAATTGAAACTCTTGAGACTGCCCAGCAAGGCGAAGTATACAATCCTACGTCTGTGATACCCAAAGAACAACCAACCACCCCCACGGAAAGAGTCTATGAAATTGTACGGCAAAGTCACGGTTTAACAAATGAAGATATTGAACCTTTTAGATATATGACAGATTTAACAAGATTATGTTTATCAGCGAGTGCATACTTGCGGTTGGCTCATTTAGAGCGGTTGCAAGGTTTTATCTCAGAAGAAGTGGATCTTGATATGGTTATCACGGACATATCGCCTTTAGCAGGCTTAACAAATTTAATAGATTTAAGTTTGAGTGGCAATCACATTTTTGATATATCACCATTGGTAGGCTTGACAAATTTAACATCATTAGGTTTGCTTGCTAATAACATATCAGACATAACACCCTTAGCAGGATTAACAAATTTAACCAATTTGGCTCTTGGAGGAAATCCACTAAGTGACATAACTCCTTTATCAAACTTAACAAATCTGGAAAGCTTAATTTTGGGTGGCTATATAACCGATACCACCTTTAGTTTAGAACCTCTAGTAAATTTAACCAACCTAACATACTTGAGCATAAACGCAAGGCATCTTAATGACGATGATATAGCCATATTGTCAAATCTTACAAATTTGCGGATTTTAGAGTTAGAACATAATCAAATTAGTGATTTAAGTCCGCTTGCAAATCTCGTTAATTTAGAAGTTCTTGCTTTAAGTGATAATCAAATAAGTGATTTAAGCCCATTGGCAGGGATGACAAATTTGCGAGTTTTAGGATTAGATAACAACCAAATAAATTGCTTAGCTCCATTGTCAAACCTTACTAATTTAAGCTTACTTGCTGTTGTTGACAACCAAATAAACGACCTAACACCCTTGGCTAACCTCCATAACCTACACACTCTTGAAGCTGGCTACAATCAAATTAGTGATGTATCTCCATTATCAAGTTTGGCGAATTGGCGAACATTACTTTTGAATAACAATCAAATTAGTGACTTAACACCCTTTGCGAATTTCAACAACTTGTTCTCTTTGTGGTTGCATGATAACCCAATCACTGATTGGTCCCCTGTAGAACATCTGGAACGAGTGGGAGGTCGTCCTAGGTCATAAATTTGTCTCAGCTGGTTGTGTTTTTGTTACTAATTGCGTACAAATTAAGATCAAAACCATAGGGTTTTACTCCATATATCCCACTTCTTTTTTTAAAAGAGCAAAGAATATTCCACATATTGCATTTGGCAAGCACAACGATTTAGAATTACACGTTTTTTACAGATATTGATGACAAATTTACCTGCAAGGGGTGGATAGGCAGGGCTACAGCACTTACTTTTCCAATAAAATCAAGGGTTGCGAGGCTTAATCTGAAAGTGAACAAAATCTTATTTTGCGATTTTTCACACATTCCAGCTTAAAAACCACAGAAACTGTCAGCTCAACACCAGTGCGGATAAGCGGAAATTGATAATATTTAGTATGGGGCATATTATTAATCCGCACTCTGGCTGTCCCCAATCATAATGTCGTTTGTGGAAAAGAGGTAAATTTAAGTATGAAAAAAACATATTATCCAATAGGAACAGTAGTAACCTTATATAATGGAACAAAACCAATAATGATCTATGGTAGATTGCAGCGTCGTGATGCTTCAGAAGAAATATATGACTACGTTGCTTGTCTCTATCCAGAAGGAAATATTGCTAACAGTCACAATATTTTCTTCCATAACAGGGATATAGAACATGTACTTTTTGAAGGCTATCAAACACCAGAAGATGACGAATATCAAGCCCTTTTACTTGAAGAAATGTCAAAATTAAAACATACGAACCCGTAAAGAAGCTTGTGATCGTAAGATAAAAATAGCCTGATTTCATGAAAATTTGAATGTTACAAAAAAATGACCAAAAGAATTCATACTGCTGTCTGTTTTTTTA
>WQVX01000160.1 GCA_009785615.1 Defluviitaleaceae bacterium
CAAACAATACGAAAACGATAAAACAATACAAGTATTGTAACACACTACAGCCCTAAGCGCAATGCAAATTTTAATTTGAAGTAGCAAGTTATAGCAAAATCTTCGATTGTTGCTAACTTGCCCCTTCGGGGGCGGTTTAAGCCGGTGGAAGACAAAACATAAAACCAAAAATAAGATAATTACTAATTTGCAACCAATGACAATAAAAAAGTTAACTTGCTAAAAAATAGCGTATGTGCTATAATTTAGAGAAAACAAGACTATATCAGTTAGGAGGAAAAAGTGCTTATGAAAATCGCTGGTGGAGAAGTAATTAGAAGACTGCGCAAAGAACTAGGCATCAATCAAGAAGAAATGTCCGAGCGACTTTTCTTGAGTGAACGGCAGCTTTCAAGAATTGAAACAGGAGAAACAAAAATGGATGTATGGCAACTCATGTCATTTTTAGAAACTCTAGGTCATCCATCTGAAGATTTTTGGTTGCTTTATTTGGATTCAGATGATTATGAAGGATATCGCACTTTCCGAAAGCTAAGAAGTCACTTAAGAAATGATGACAAAAGTGAAGCCCAAAAATCCCTAGATGTCTTAATGATGAGCTCTGTCGCTGACAAGCCTCTTGTGCGCCAAATTATAACTTGGGCAGAAATTAGGCTAAATGACAATTTATCTGATAATAAAGTTATAGAAGAGCTCTACAAGGTTCTTAAGATATCAAGACCAAATTTTGATGTAAATATGATTTCAGAGCTTCGATTAAATTATACAGAAATAAGGATATTAATGAGTATAGCAGCTTACTATAGCAAGATTGGTAATCGTGAGAAAGCTATACATATATCCGATGAGCTTATAAAAAGCAGAGAAAATTCACAAACGTCAGAAGAAGATAGAGCTATATTTTTTCCTGCGCTATTCTTTGGATTATCAAACTTACTTGGGCAAGCTGGCAGAATAAAGGACTCATTAAAAGCTTGCGAAAAAGGCTTAGAAATATCCAAAGAATATAACAATTTTAGATTTGTGCCTCAGCTATTACATAATAAAGCGAGCGGTCTTCGTTTGCAGGGGGAAGAAGAAAAGATATACAAACCTCTTATGGTTAGGGCGTACCATTGTGCTTATGCTATGGGCTTAACAGGGGTCGCAAAAAGAATAAAAGAGGATGCCAAAAATGACTTTGGCATCCTAGAGCTTTAGATATAAAGTTTCGTTTGCTCCTACTCGTCTGCGGGGAGGTTGTATTTATAATCAAGTGGACGTACATCAACATATCCCGATGAACCGCAAGTAATCTCTTGACCAAATATGGGAGTTGTCACAATAGCCATTGCCAACAAAAGGAATAAAGATGTACGCTTAATAATTTTTTTCATTTGAAAACCTCTTTTCTGAATTTTTTATTTTATAGTGGCTTTATTTTAACTTATCACCAACAAAATAAGCCACGACATATCCTGTCTAAAATTAGATTTTTTTCAGACAGGATATGTCGTGGCTTATTTTGTTGCTCTGTTGTAGAATGAATATACGTTGGAGGTGATGGCATATGAAAATCGATCAAAATGCAGAATATTCAAAAGAGAACCTAATGCATTTTCAAGGAGAAATAAGTCGAAACCAAATGCATAAATTGCTAGAAAGTTTGAATGAACATATTGCCCAAAACAATGCTAGAAGTATGGGTTCGTATATAGTGTGCATACATACTCTCAACATAGAAAGTAGAACTGCTGATATTGAAATTTTTATCTCAGTAGATAGAAGGATTGCGGACAGCATGAATTTCAGATTCGTGGAAAAGTTCAATTTAGAAAACTGTTTACTAACCCAAAGCCGAGGCGACAAGATACTGTTACCTGAAGTGTATACAAAAATGTATCATTATTCAGTAAAGGAAGGTTTGGAAATCGAACAGCCATTCTATGTAGTGTCAAACAACTGCCCTTCAGAAATTTTGGGATTGCAAACACAAGATGTAGATATTTACGTAAGATTGAGAGATGCAACAGAGTGAAGACACTACGATGTATATGTTCAGATACCGTAGCGGTATTATGTGTATATAAAATATTTTTCAAAGAAGGGAGGAAAAAGCATGATCGTTATCTTCATAGGACCTTTCGTTATCTGTATCTTCTTTTAAGGAAACGAAGCAGTTTTCCGAACCTAAAACCCACTGTGCGGGCTTTAGGTTCGGAGATTGCAAAGCTTTGGTTTTGGAATTTGGATAACGAATGATGACTATGATGTATTAAAATCAATTAGGGAGTATGAACATATCATAAAAATATGTTACAATTAAAGAAAAGAGCGAGGTTTAAATTATGAAAAAGTATATGCTATCTCATCCTGTAATACTTGCTACAACTATACTACTAGGTATCCTTTCTCAAGGCATGGGTACGGCAATAGCTTTTTTTATCATGTTTATAATTGACTCTATTACCTATGGTGATATGAACGGTCTGATTACTTCTACGTGGTTGGGTGCTATTGTTGTTGTATCTTTTTTCATACTTTTATTTGCTTATACCCGCTTCATTTCTTACTATTCATATAAAGTTGTACTCAGGCTAAAAAATGATATTTTTGCAGCAATACTGGGCACAAAAATATCTGACTTTAATCAATCTAATAGTGCGAAACACATTTCTTTACTAAACAATGATATTAAGCTAGTAAATGATAAGTATATAAACGGTATACTTTCGCTAACTAAAGATGTGACTACTGTAATTTTTGCAATAGCTGCAATGGTGTTTTTAAGCCCTGTTAATGCTGCAATTGTCTTGGTCTTATCTATGATTCCTATGATTATACCTGCGATATTTGGCAAGAAGCTAGCAAAAACAAACATGAATCACATGAATAAAATGGCTGGTTTTAACGAAAAAGTAAAAGATTTCATGCAGGGTTTCGAGGTTATAAAAACATTCGGAATAGAAAGAAAAATCAGTGAAAAATTTAACAAAACAGCAAATGACGCTGAAAAAGCACGTTATGAAGCTGCTAAGACTAATGTTAAGGTTGGTTCGTTTTCAGGTACAATTTTAATTGCAACTCAAATTTTAACTTATTTAGTTGCGGGCTACTTCGTCATCAACGGCAACATTACCATCGGTGCTGTATTTGCCATATCCAGCCTCAGTGCCAGTGTTATGCAGCCTGTTCAATATTCCGCAATGAATTTTGCAAGCATAAAAGCATCTAAAGATGTGCGTGAAAGCTTGATGGATACAATGAAACCAAAAGACGGCAAGATTAGAAATACAACGGCTGATTTTGAGCAGGGGATAAAATTAAATGATTTGTCCTTTAAATATGAGGTTCAAGAAAAGGCTGAAGCAATGATTTCTAAGAAAAAAAAGGGATTCCCAAAAATTAAGATCGGCACTCTAAGACCGGGGCAAAGCGTGGATGAACTCTTAGAAGAGATGGGCGTGGATAAGAATCAAGCCAAAATTATCGGCAAGCCTGATTCGAATAGCAAGATAGACCTGAACGAAGCAAAAATTATAAGGCACACGGGCGAAATTCCCATGACTGAATCTGGAGAGATTGATATAGCTGCCGTACTATCAGCAAATGGAATAACCGACATTGACCTTTCAAGGGCGAAAATTTTTGACGGTATGCCGTCACCTGACTTTGACCCACTGCAAGGATTTGCTTTAAAAAATATCACCTATGAATTCAAAGCATCAGGCAAATATGCAATAGTTGGCGGCAGTGGTAGCGGCAAGTCCACCCTTTTAAAGTTACTTATGGGCTACTATGATGATTACGCAGGCAGTGTGTTGATGGGAGAAAGCGAAGTACGTGACATTGATCGTGGAGCTCTCTATAGCTCACTAGCTATGATGAATCAAAATGTGTTTATGCTTGATGACACACTACGTAATAACATAACACTCTATAATGATTACTCTGTTGAAGATTATAACAAAGTAATCAAGGAGGCGCAACTTGAAGATCTTATCAATACTTTACCTAATGGTTCGGACACCAGTATAGGCGAAGGTGGCAATACGTTGTCGGGCGGCGAGCGTCAACGAGTAGCTATAGCACGTGCTTTAATCAAGGGTTGCAAGGTGATTGCGCTAGATGAAGCCATGGCAAGTCTAGATAATGAAACCGCTTACGACATAGAAAAAACACTGCTAGAAACACAAAATGTCATGAACATTTTTGTAACACATAGATATACAAGGGAGCTACTACGCAAATGTGATGGAGTGCTTGTTATGCGCGACGGCAAACTTGTTGAGGCGGGAACATTCGATGAATTATATGAGCAAAGAGGTTATTTCTACAGCCTCTACAGCGTAACCGAGCGTTAAACTTAAAATAAAAAACTAGGAGGAAATTATTATGTTTAAAAAACTTTTTGGTAACAAGGAAAATGGTGTTGGTAATGGCGGCAGCAAGAGTATGATACTATCAAAAAATAGCCTACCAAGAAACGCCAATGGTGATCCAGATATTGCTGCTATTTTAGCTGCGCAGGGCATAACCGATGTTGACCTATCCAAAGTTAAGGTTTTTAAGGCTAACAGCAAAGAAGATGCAGAAGCTTTAGCATCTAAATTTGGGGGATAATCAAAAAGTAATTGTTAAGCTTAATTAACTCCAAAACCCTCTTCCAAAAACTACAGCTTCGTATCAGTAGCCTATCGGGGTGGTGATATGAAGCTGTAGTTATTCAGCCTAACTTTCATCTTGCTCTTTTTTTCTTTTTAAGAAAACCCTTGCAAAAAAACCTGTTTTTTTAGGCGTACCCTCCCCATTAGCTACTGCTAAAGTGTGATTGGTGCGATTTTGCTCACTTCCAAGAAGAATCTGATTATTGCGGTTAAGTTCAGCAAGTTGTTCAGCAAGATCTGATAACCTATTTGCTTGCTCACGGCTATGTGTGCGTTCAGTAGTTAGTTCTTCTTGCAATTTTATTATAAGGTTATTTTTAGATTCTAGTTCAGAATTTAGTATTTCGTAAAGCTTGTTTTCTTCACTGGGTAAAAAATGGTTAATTTCCCGATTTTTACCCAGTGAATTTCCTATCTTTTTATCTAATATCATTTTCTTTATTTTCAGTATTCCATCATCAGTTAAGTGGGTAACTTTACCTACTTTTACTAGGTAATTTTCGGGTAATTTTCCTACTTGATACTTTACCTTATCTTTACTTACACCAATCTCATCAGCTATCTGCTTTATGGTTTTTATGTAGAACGCCCCCCAGTAATATCTTTATCTTTAGAAATCATTGCTCTTAAATAACCAAGTCGTGATTTTTCAGGACTCCTCATTTGCATTTCGTTGTATTTTTTTTGTAAGTAGTCATGAGCTGTAAGCTCGTTATCGCATAGAAAAGGTACAGCTTCTCGCATTTCATCATATAAGACAATCATTTCATCGTGCGAAAACTCATTCAAGCAAGCAGTCATTAAATATGTAATTCGTTCTTCGTATAGCGGGTGTCTTTCTATTGTTCTTATATCATTGTTCTCATCTATGTTAACTTTATTTATTTCAATAAATTCATCCAGCTGCAGCGGGTCTTGAAAATCTTTATTCTTGGTAATGCTAAATTTAAGTTCCAATATTTTCCCGCCACGACCTTTTTTCCCATGGGGTTCATATGTATATGATATGTCCGTGTTTTCACTTAGGGCTTTCTTACATACTTCGAGAACATCTTGGCGAAAATTTTTAAACAATGGATATTCTTTTTCTCCGATACCCAATAAGTCTTTTAAATCTTTAACCGCTACCACCTTAGAGCCTATTTTTTCATACTGCTTCAAAACTTCATACATCCTAAGCTGGTTCTTGCTTTTCAATCTCAAAGCATTCCAAAGCTCATACTTAAAAAATTGCCCTTGGAAATCAAAAAGCAAAGGAACGGCTTTTTCATCGGCATCAATTTCTATATACCATTCTCCATTTTCATCGGCATCAACAGTAAATTCCCTAAAAATATTAAAAACAGAAAATCCACCTCGTTTTGTTGTAACTTCTACAGGTTTATTTATTAAGTTGTACGCAACTTTTTTAAAATACGGAGCATTTAACTGTTTTAATTCCATAATAGATTGAAAATCAGATAGCGAAAATACAACTCTTTTGGTTTCTTTGTTTTTAGGGTTAATTTTACTCAAATAAATAGTGAAAAGCCGTAACTCTTGTAGTGTCATATTGTGGGTTCGTACTTCATTTAGAGTATTATGTTTCACCACTACGTGATTTTTCTTTAGTTTTATAGAAGCCATAAAACCTCCCATTTTTGTTAGTTTAAAATATTTTAGCATAATGGTAGTATGATTGTCAATACCTACTACCACTACAATTATTGCTCCCTACCACTACAATTATTGCTCCCTACCACTACAATTATTGCTCCCTACCACTACAATTATTGCTCCCTACCACTACAATTATTGCTCCCTACCACTACAATTATTGCTCCCTACCACTAAAATAAAGAAACCCCATAAAATTAACATTTTCAGCCCATCAAAAACATCAATTCTTGACTCCGAAAACAAGGTTTAAAACAAGGTTTAAAACAAGGTTTAAAACAAGCTAACAAACAAGGAGAAAAAATTTGATAGATTGTTTGATTAGTTATCATGCAAAACAGAAAACAGAAAAAACTTTATGCAAACAAGCATATACAAAATAAAAATCGGCACACAATGTGCCGATAAGCAATTTAATTAACTATACCCTGCACCTCATCAACCGAAACAACAGCCAAAGTCTTCCCAAGCGGTGCTAATAGTTTCATCATGGTTGACAAGTTA
>WQVX01000161.1 GCA_009785615.1 Defluviitaleaceae bacterium
AATCTCATCTTGCCTACGCTGATATGCTTGCCGTATAATCTTATCCTCGCTCTGCCTTGATAATGCTGATACTGCCATAAAAATTTCCTCCTCGCTGCAAGCGTTTTCGATAATAGCCTTATTATTGATTTCCTTTTGAGTGATTACAGATAGCCATTTTGCAAACATGGTTTCTTGTGTATCGTCAATACTTATGCTGTTGGCTTCATTTACTGCCTTCGCAAAGGCTTTCATGTCGATATAATGTAGCTCCATAGCGTTTGTGAATACAGTATAATCTTCACAATCCATAATTTTACAAAGTCTATGGATTTTATCTTTATTTGAGGTTTCGTTTTCTTCCACAGGCTTTACAGCACCGTCGGTAAAAGCTATGGCTATAGTGGGCGGTTGCTCGGCATAACTTTTCCCAACTTCCAAATCCTCACCAAACGCCCTTGCCCATGAGCGGATGGTTTTTGCCTTAAATTCACCAAATCCATAAAGATGCATCTCTATGAGGACAGTTGTTCCATCCTCCAATTCTGCCCTTATATCTAGTATGGACAGTTTATCATCGCCGGATTCTTTGTCTAAAAATGGATTTACAATCTTCAAAGATTGTATCACACGGCAAATTTTCTTGTTTGCAAAAATGGCGTTTAGCAACGATATTAGCAAACGTGTTTCGCCCTTTGTAAATAAAATTTTGAAGGCGTAATCAATGCGCAAGTCCATTAACAGGGAGTAGTCGATTTTTAGAGTTTTTGTTTCGTTATTCATAGGTATATTGCCCTTCCGTTAGCTTTATCATAAGAAATTATCTTTCTTTTTGTATTGCATTATAGTTTATACATTTTATTGAGATTAGGCAATTGTTATTTTAGTAAAGCTTTTACTGCTGCAATATCTTCCTTGGTATTGATGGTATTTGGATGCTCTGGGCCTAATATCTTTTCACGGATAGCCAAAGCCTTATGAAACCATTCCAAAGCCTTTGGGTAATTTCCCTGCTCAGCATACACCGTCGCAATGTTATTATAGGTAGTGGCAGTGTCTGGATGGTCTACGCCCAATACCTTTTCCTTGATTTCCAAAGACTTCTGATACAATTCCAAAGCCTTTGGGTAATCTCCCTGATCAGCATACACAAACGCAATGTTATTATAGGTAATGGCAGTGCCTGGATGGTCTACGCCCAACACCTTTTCACTGATTTCCAAATCCTTCTGATACAATTCCAAAGCCTTTGGGTAATCTCCCTGATTCTTATACACCGTCGCAATGTTATTATAGGTAGTGGCAGTGTCTGGATGGTCTACGCCCCACACCTTTTCATAGATTTCCAAAGCCTTATAATACCATTCCAAAGCCTTTGGGTAATCTCCCTGCATCTCATACACCGCCGCAATGTTATTATAGGTAATGGCGGTGTCTGGATGTTCTAAATCCAACTCTTTTTCACTGATTACTAAAGCCTTGTAATACAATTCCAGAGCTTTTGGATAATCACCCTGACGAGAATATACTAATGCAGCGTTATTATAGGTAGTTGCGGTATCTGGATGTTCTAAATCCGACACAGCATTTAAAAATATTTTTTTAATAAAAAAACCTACAAATGACAGAGCTACAACTAATACAGTTACACCAATACCACTAAATATCCATTCAATATGAATTGATATTTTATCAATTATATTATTCATTTACAAACCTCTTACTAGCTGATTATATTAGCACTACAACTATCTCACATCATACTAATTTCGTCAAAAACGCTTGTGGAATATCAAATCGTTGCATTACTACTCCATATATTGTAATAAAACAACAGCTTCAAAATCATTTATCTATTTTATGTATTTTATGTATTGTTTTAAATGTGTCATGTACAATATTCAGTTTTTCTTTATATACAATATCACGTTTAAGTTCTTTCTTCCCTTGATTGAGCAATTCATTTATAAGTGCTTTTTCTTCCGGTTCAGATTTTATTTTTCCTATCGCATACGAACTGAAAAATATGTAATAAATTATAACTACAGTAATTAATATTAATATAATCCAGAAATATAAACTATCAATCCATCTCCAATTTTCTAAAACACTATTTGTGTTAATATCATTGGTAAATAAGTTCAGTAAAAACCCAATAAAAGTTCCAAACAAAAATATAGCTATGGATTCTATATATGGGAATTTTTCGTGAAATTGCATAATATTTTTTTTATTCATAGCAATTAACTCTTTCTTCAAGATTTAACATACAAATTATATGGAAATTTATGATAATCAATAACCATTACATTAATCTCACTCACATCAATATTTATTTTATTATATCAAATTTAATCTCAATAAGTAAATAACATTTATCTAGCTTAAAGAATTAATAAGACATTGTTCAAGATGTTATTTGCGAAAAATCAAGAAAAATTCCAATATAGTTTATGTAATTATGATAGGCCGCAACGGTATGACGAAAAATAGCAACAATAAAAGCTACCCCAGATAGTAAGGGTAGCTTTTATTTTGTAAAAATATTTCTATAGCTATAGAAGTTTAGTTTAGAAGTTATTAGAAGTTATTAGAAGCTATAAATACAGCTTCTTAGTCCTCTTTCCGTTGATTTAAAGCAGCTTGAGCAGCGGAAAGTCTTGCAATAGGCACACGGAATGGAGAACAAGAAACATAGTCCAAACCAATATCATGACAGAACATTACGCTGGAAGGTTCTCCGCCATGCTCTCCACAGATGCCAAGTTTCAAACCGGGGCGTGCGCAACGGCCTTTTGCAATAGCCATCTTCATAAGCTCGCCAACACCTGTTTGATCAAGTCTTGCAGTTGGGTCGCCTTCAAAGATGTTTTTCTCTGTGTAATCTGACAGGATGCGGCCTGCATCATCACGAGATAAGCCGTATGTCATTTGAGTTAAGTCATTTGTACCAAAGGAGAAGAACTCTGCTTCGGCAGCAATTTTGTCCGCAGTTAAGCAAGCACGCGGAATTTCGATCATAGTACCTACCATATATTTAAGTTTAATGCCGGAATCGCAAATAAGTTTATCGGCAGTTCTTACGCAGATATCTTTTACATATTGCAACTCTTTTTCTTCACTAATAAGAGGTATCATGATCTCCGGAACAATTTCAAAGCCTTTTTCTTTTTTCACTTGAAGGGCGGCTTCAATAATAGCTGTGGTTTGCATTTCTGCAATTTCCGGATAGCTAACAGCCAAGCGGCATCCACGATGACCCATCATTGGGTTTAACTCGTGTAAAGATTCTGCTTTAGCTTTCAGCTCTTCCACAGTTTTACCCATGATTTTTGACAAACCTGCGTAATCTTCCTCAGTGTTTGGCATAAATTCATGGAGTGGAGGGTCAAGCAAACGAATGGTGACAGGACGCTCGCCCATTACTTCATAGATACCTGCAAAGTCTTGTTTTTGGAACGGAAGCAATTCGCCCAATGCTGCGCGACGATCTTCTTCTGTTTCAGCCATGATCATTTTGCGCATTTTAGGAATACGATCCGGCTCAAAGAACATATGCTCTGTACGAGTAAGCCCGATACCTTCAGCACCAAAGTCAAGAGCAACTTTAGCATCGTGAGGATTGTCAGCATTTGTACGAACACCCATAGTACGTACACAGTCAGCCCAGCTCATAAATTCGGCAAAGTCGCCGCTTATTTCCGGTTCTACTGTTTCAATTTCGCCAAGATAGATGTAACCTGTTGTACCATTCAAAGAAATGAAGTCGCCTTCTTTAATAGTATGACCATCAAGCTCAAATTTCTTGTTAGGCATGTCAAGTCTAATTTCTTCACAGCCGGAAATACAGCAAGTACCCATGCCGCGTGCAACAACAGCAGCATGAGAAGTCATACCACCACGTACTGTCAAAATACCTTTGGATACATGCATACCCATAATATCATCCGGTGAAGTTTCCATACGCACCAAAATAACCGGCTCGCCACGTTCGGCAGCAAGTTCAGCATCTTTAGCGGAGAAATATACTCTACCGGTAGCAGCACCGGGAGAAGCGGGAAGAGCTTTGCCAATAGGTTTAGCATTTTTTAAAGCAGTAGGGTCAAAGTTAGGATGCAACAATTGATCCAACTGTCTTGGGTCTACTTTCAAAATAGCTTCCCGACGGTTTATTAAACCTTCGTTTACCATGTCAACAGCGATTTTTAAAGCAGCTTGAGCAGTCCTTTTACCATTACGGGTTTGTAGGATGTACAATTTGCCTCTTTCAACTGTCATTTCCATATCTTGCATGTCTTTATAATGACGTTCAAGTTTTTTTGCGTAATCAATAAACTCGTCATGGATAGCAGGCATGGTTTTTTTCAAATCACCAAAAGGTTGAGGTGTACGCACACCGGCAACAACGTCTTCACCTTGAGCATTAATCAAGAATTCGCCGTAAATTTCATTTTCGCCGGAGGCAGCATTACGGGAGAAAACAACACCACTGCCGGAGTCGTCGCCCATATTACCAAATACCATCATTTGAACGTTAACGGCTGTACCCCAATCGTAAGGAATATCGTTCATGCGTCTGTAAATGAAAGCACGAGGATTATCCCAAGATTGGAATACGGATGTGATGGAAGCATAAAGCTGCTCTAAAGCACTGGCAGGAAACTCTTCATTGTGGTTTTGTTTGTAGACAGCTTTGAAGAGATTACAAACTTCTTTAAGGTCGTCAGCACTCATATCTAAGTCGCTGGAGTATCCTTTTTGTGCTTTAAATTCATCCAAAGCATGTTCAAATGTATGTTTGGAAACGCCCATAACAACATCAGCAAACATCATGATAAAACGGCGGTATGAGTCGTAAGCAAAACGAGGATTGTTAGTAAGTTTTGCTAATCCTTCTGTAGCAGCGTCATTTAAACCAAGGTTTAAAACAGTGTCCATCATGCCGGGCATAGATGCACGAGCACCGGAGCGTACAGATACTAACAAAGGATTGCTTGCGTCCCCAAATTTTTTACCGCTTGACCGTTCCATATTGGCCATACAAGCAGATACTTGATCTTTAACGTCTTGAGAAAGAACTTTACCGCCTGCGTTGTATGCTGTACAAGCTTCTGTTGTTACAATAAAGCCATCGGGTACAGGAAGGCCCAAATTAATCATTTCACATAAATTGGCACCTTTACCGCCCAATAAAGAGCGCATGGAGGCATCGCCTTCTGAGAACATATAAACCCATTTTTTGCTCAATACCAAAACTCCTTCCTTATAATCTGAAATAAACAATTGTTTATTTCAATGTAATTTTAGCACCAATTTCCTCAAATTTAGCTTTAATAGCTTCTGCATCAGCTTTAGCTATAGCTTCTTTAAGAATTTTAGGTGCGCCATCTACCATCTCTTTAGCTTCTTTTAAGCCAAGGCCGGTTACTTCACGCACTACTTTAATAACTTTGATTTTTTCTGAGCCAACTTCTGTTAACTCTACATCAAAGTCAGTTTTTTCTTCTGCGGCTTCAGCACCGGCAGCAGGGCCGGCCATAACTACACCGGCAGCAGCAGATACGCCGTATTTTTCTTCAACAGCTTTAACTAAATCGTTAAGCTCTAACACAGTCAATTCATCTAATGCTGTTAAAAAATCTTCAATTGTTAACTTTGCCATGTTTTTAATTTCCTCCTATATTTAAATAAATTAGCTTACAGCTTCGGTTTCCGGTTCAGTTGCAGCTTCAGGCTTGCCGCCACTGCCTTTTTCTTCTGCCAAGGCATTAAGAACACGGGCAAACGAAGAAATTGGAGACTTGAAGGAGCCAAGCAAACGAGACAACAGAACTTCTCTGGATGGAATATCTGCGATAACTGTCATGCCTTGGGCATCGTAAACAACCCCATCAACCACACCGGCCTTAAATTCAAGCTTAGGCATATCTTTCATCAACTTGTTGATAAGGTTAGCACCTTTGGTGGCTTCGTCATAAGAAAAAGCTATCGCTGTAGGCCCTTCAAGATATTGTGCAAGTCCTTCGCAGCCCGTATCTTTGATTGCGAAATTTATCATGGTATTTTTATATACCTTATAATCCACGTCTGCTTCACGCAGGACTTTGCGCAATTTTGTATCATCTGACACTGACAAGCCTCTAGCATCTACCAGTACCATAGATTTAGCTTTTTCTACCTTGTTGCGTATCTCTTGGATGACTTCTTGCTTTGCAGCAATGTTTGGCATTAAATCACTCCTTTCGTCTAAAATTGCATATAGAAAAGCCCTGGTGGGATCAGGACAATGCCATATACCACAGGGCTCAAAATTACGAGGGTTTAATAATTACTCCATAATAATGACCTCGGCAGGATTTATGCTGTTAAGCACCTGCTGTCTGTGGCTGAAAGGAGTATAATTAATATTTCTTAGAATGTCAACATCTTTAAGAAATTCCATAGGACTTCATTAGTATTTTTAAAATTTTCTACAACGAAATCTCAAGCTTTGCAGGGATTCAAATTTCTATGCGTTTATCCTGAGTTCATGCAGAAAATGGTTGAAATATTTAAAATTATGTGATATTGTGGTATACGAAAATGGCAACAACAAAATTCCACCATAGCAAGGTAAGTAGTTGATTTAAAAAGTAATTGATTCAAAAAAATTAAAAAAAGGCCACGGAACCGCGATTGATCGACCAAAATCAATCACGGGCACGTAGGGATGAGACATTCATCACCTACACGCACAGGCTTAAACCTGCCACCATAGCAGACACAAGTATACTATATCTGCATACCTTCTTCAAGATATCATGATATAGAT
>WQVX01000162.1 GCA_009785615.1 Defluviitaleaceae bacterium
CTTTCGATATATCAAGCCTAGAAACAGGTGAGCAAAATATATTGCAATTGATTATTAAGCGCATGTTGATAGCTGTGGCGCAGAAGTATATTTATGACGAAACAAAAATCGTAATGTCGTGCTACGGGTATGAACTAGCTGCAAGTGGAAAAAAGCCCGTAACAGAAGGATTTAAAGATATTCAGCGTTTGCTAAAGCTTAAAGGTAGCAGCCAGGATAATACACAAGCGGA
This sequence comes from Defluviitaleaceae bacterium, assembly GCA_009785615.1. Taxonomy (GTDB): domain Bacteria; phylum Bacillota; class Clostridia; order Lachnospirales; family WQUN01; genus WQVX01. Next base: position 233 of record WQVX01000162.1, read on the forward strand.
TGCGGAGGATGAGCAGGTATTTCCTCAATTGACAATCGGTGAAAGCATTGAGATAAGTAAGGCAATCTTAACTGAAAAACAGACTACTTCGCCAAAACTTCACACCGAGGCAACTTTGCTTACTGCTATGGAAAATGCAGGCACCTATATCAAGGATGGTAGCATTTTAAAAGGTATAGGCATAGGGACACAAGCAACCCGGGCAGGTATTATAAAAAAACTATTTGACATAGGGTATTGCGCTGAAAAGAAGACAGGAAAAACAAGTTACCTAGAGCCAACAAAGCTGGGGCTTAGCTGCATCAGGTTGCTGCCGCCAGAATTGTATACGCCTTCAGTAACAGCTGATTGGGAAGAAAATACTTCTCGCATTATCAACAATAGTTACACGGCGAACCAATTCATGGCTGAACTAGAGACTTTCGTAACCAGTTTAGTGCAAAACGTTAGAGACACAACAGTGGAAGACATAAACCTAAGCAATAAGGAAAGTATCGGCAGCTGCGTTCACTGCGAGATCGGAGAGATTCAAATAGGTACTACAGAAAGTAAAAGAACGAGGAAAGAAGTAAAATTTATTTATTGCACAGAAAAATGTGGTTTTGTACTATACGGCGATGACAATTGTTTTTATAATAGTACCGGAAGAACTTTGATTGAATCACAATTCAAAAAACTGATAGAAAAAAATAGCTTTGAAGCAAAAACTAAATTCAAGAAGAAGGAATGTTTTGAACTACAAGTGAGCGAGAGCGGTAAAGCTTGCCTAACTCAAAAGAAGAAAGCCTAACCATTACAGTCAACAACCCGCTACCTATAGAGGCGGGTTGTTAAAGGGTGAAATTTATGGATCCAAAACAAGCGTTCAGTGAAATTTTCAGCGAGAAAGAAAACTTCATAGATCTGTACGCTTTCTGCTGTGGCTGTGATAATATTCATGAAGAAATATATGAAGATTGCAACGCAAGGATACGTGTGGAATATTATTTTCCTGATGCCATTAGTGTTTATAGTGTGAAATCTTTCAGCCCTATACGAGCCTCATCTAGTATTGATTTTAGAAATTATCTTGCCTTTTTTGATGATGATGGAGTATTAAGCGTACATTATTTTATAACATCGCGACCAGCCCCCGAAGAGCTTAGAAATACGGTCCACCTTTTATCCAAGTATTATCAGAGTAGGCGTGTTGATTTGATATTCTTGTTGCGTTTGAATTCTCTAGCAATCGCTGCCGTAGCAGTATTTTTACTTATTAGGCTTTCTATTCGTTTAGTTCGTGGGTGATAAAAAAACTAAATGCTTTATCGATCCTCATAAGAAGGCTTTTTTGACTTTTGATTATCGTTCTGTGATGATATGTAAGTATCGCTAATTTTTAAAGCTGCTGATTGCATTAATTCATTACGCCATTCATGGGTTGCCCCATTCAGTATATCAGCGACCACTTCGTCTATTTTTTCCTTCTCAGGATGATACGGAAGTGCTTGAAATACTCTTTCAAATTGATTTTTGATATCCATTTGTTGCTTATGTATCGATGATTGATTGCTCATGAGCACGGACTTATCCGCGAGTAGCGAATCTAACTTATTATTCAAACTACGAATATGCCCATCAATTTCTTCCGGCATGATCCCATACTCTTCGTTCAGTTTGGATACATCATTGCGACGTGTTTCCTTAGCGTCTAAAATGTTTTCTGCTAGCTGATTTTTTGCTCGCCTAGAAAATAGGCCCAAGCCATCTAGTTTATTTTCTAGTTTTTCTATCTTCATATCGCATTCGGAGATATTACTCTTATGTTTCTCAAGACTCAGAATAGTATTTTTAGTTTCCTGTATCGCAGCTGTGCTTTGTTTAACAGTGGGTTCGCCTAAGAGTTTTTGATGTTCTAGCTGAGTAAATTTATCCTCTAATGATTTAAGGTTTTCGATGAGTTGTTCAGGGCTTCTTTGCGTTATTTCAAAAATATCTTGCATCAAGAGATATCTTGGCTTTACAAACTCATTCAGTTCGACTGTCGAACACTTTGTCATTAAGCTTTTGATTTGCTCGGAATAATCTTTAGATAGTCGGCCAAATATTTCATAATGCTCTAAAACAGGTTCATCAGCACTCCATGCCAACGCAGAGGTTTCTAAAGAAAAATTATTCCACATACTCAACCCGTGATCAAATAGCGGAGCCATACCGATAACTTCATTACTCTTAGCATCTTTTATAAGCTCCCAGTTATAGCCGTGACGATCAGTATTACCAATCAAGCAATCTACAAAAAGCATGTCAACAACATTACGTTCAATAGCAGGTATCTTCTCTCTAACCATTTCAAAATTCACTTTAAGCCGTTTATGCGGGATTGAATCAGAATCCTTGCTATTAAATGTAATTTCATCATTTGAATCAGCACGTATTTTAGCAGCTGGGAGATAAGCAGCCGCTGGATCGGACTTCTTGTAGTACTTTTCATATATATTTGCTGCAGGGCTATAAGCTATTGTCGGATCGGATTTTTTAAAATTGTAGCTTAAGCAACCTTCAGAACCAAACAGGGAAATCTTTTCGGTTTTTGCGCATGGTATACCTAGAGCTAACGCAATCTTATAAGACTCATATTCTATAGTACTCTCATTTTTTATCGTATCTGGCTTATAAAGGGCGAGGTTTTCGCCATCTGTTACCCAAATCTTGTTAGGAATAGCGCCACGATCTTCCTCTTTATACAGTGCCCAATTCTTCATAAACTATTGTCCCCTCTGGTAGTTGCTCATATAAGTAAATATCGTCCGGTGAAGAACTTAATGAAGCTTGCCATGAAGCAACATACTTTAACAGTTCCCAAACATCATATTCTTTTAGGTTAGCGGCTTTTAGGAACTCATTTGCGTAATGACCATCTTTTCTTGGAATAAACGCATAAATAAACTTTTCAACTTCTTCACCAGTATAAATCTTCTTGAAATCAGGAAATTTATCTAAATACAAAAACCATTCTTGCAACTTGCCGCCTACTTTATACTCAAACTGATATTGACCGTTAGCTTCACTTAGAATACCAATTAGTCGACGGCCACCTTCAAAAAGCTTTGTAGTTACGTAGAACTTTCTAGACATCTTAAAACCTACCTTTCATTAATGATTCACAATTATAGTAATACATGCCATAGCTTATGTGCTATAGTACCTCTTACTTTCTGCCAAGGTTAGCAGACTTCCTTCAATACCAACTTTTTCTTTTTCGCCTGTGTCAAGGATATTATCTCTATGTCTAAATAATCCAATGCTTTGTAAAATAGCTTAGACTGTGTACCAGGTAAAATGTTGTGTGGTTCTCCATTTATGCCGTCTTTTATTTTTTTCAACATACTTTCATGACTTTCTATTTTTTTTATGAGCCTACTTTTCACTATCCCAAACCCCTTTAACTGCGCATCTGCTGCCAGGCCGAAAGCTGCGTATACACGTATACCGCACCTGGTTGCATCCGCCAGTATCTTTATTATTGACAAAGGTTATAACTTAACGATCATGACTCTTTTTAGGTGCAGGTCGATGTACGTTTTTTGAGCCTTTTTCCGCAGATTTATTTCTAGCTTGAGACTGATTTTCTGTTCCCTTTTTTAACCCCTTAACCTGTTCCTCATGCCCACCAACTACTAATATATCTTTTAATGCATCTGAGAGAACATGATTATTTTTCGCCAGTGATTTCACTTGGGCACGTAGCTCTTCAATTTCGGCATTTAAACCACGTATTTTTTCTTCATGTTTAGGAATTAGCTCAACGAATTCCTTTGGATATTTAACAGCCTGAAAGACTTTCATAATTTCATTATACTTATCAGAAGAAATGCTATTTATAAACTTCTGTTGTTCCTGTATAGAGATTTTACTTATAGATGATTCAAAGACGCTATCTAATAGAGAATATTCATTCTTATGTCGTGCTTCAATACTAGCTTTCATTAAGTCTTCTTTTGCTTTATTATTGTAAATATCTAATTCATATCCTGCAACGTTTGCAAGGGTTGTGATGAATTCTCTCTGTGCTCGTCCATTTCCATCTCGGAATGGGTGACAAGAATTTATCTTATTATAATAATAGGAAAGTTGCCTAGCAAAAAAATCATTCCCATAGTCAGGAATCAAGTATTCATCATTTTTTAGCTCTTCAAATAAACTATTAATTTGTTTTTCAATGAGAGCTACATCAGTAAACTGCTTAAGGCCCTTATATATATCAACTTCACGAGTTTTTCCAGCCCAATCATAAATATCCTGAAAAATATGTTTATGTATATTTTTTAAATGCTCAAAATCTAAATTGCCCTTAATCGGATTTTTTTCGAGTTGACTGATTCGATAAGCAGATACTTTTCTTTGTATGTTTAGAAGTTCTTCGCCATCTCTTATATCAAGTTTATTGATAAATATACGAGTGTTAGGATAATAGTAGTCCACAACCCTAATCCTCAATAATCCCAGTAGTTTTGTAGGTATTTATTACTTTTGAAATTTCTTCTTCTGCCGTAGTTTTGCCTGAAAGGATTCTTTCTAATGCTTCTATGTCCTTAGTAGATAATGGCATTCCATCTATTTCAAAACCAGCACTTATATTAGCAATTTTCTTGTATATTCTCTTTTTATTCATTGCTTCATCATGGTCTGGCGCATCACCCTCCCTTTCGACTTTCCCTAATTCATGCAGGCGCGTTTCCTCTTGTACTTTGACTAAGTCCAAATAAGTTGACTCAGAAATCAGAATGACATTTTCCTTTTTTGGACGTGCCACTAGAATAGGGGTTCCTGCAAACGCTTCATCACAGATTTTTTTACAGTTTCTAGCTAAATCGTTCACTTGCACAGCTCTCAAAAATAACACTCCTATCATTATGCTTTACTAGATATGTTTAAATACTCGGCTCTTGCCGCCTACCTGTATACTCGAATTGGTCGACGGCCCACCTCAACTTTCTAGACATCCTAAAACCTACCTTTCATTTGACATGCCCCGACCTGTTGGTTCGAATGACAAAACTATATTCGGAACTTTGAGGCTGCTTATTTTCAATCATTCTCAATTATTTTTTTCAGATATTTGAATTTATTAGGGATTTTTTTTATGCTTGCGTAATGCTCTAATATCGCATATTTCTGAGAAAGGTAGTGAAACCGTGAAATCCAGATACCATTTTTATGTTCTGGTATTTCTTTGCAAATTATGATTTGTAGCAGTTCGTTAATTTGCTCTCGACTAAATTTTTTGTTACATGCATCCATAAGAAGATCTAAGTTTTGGTTTTCAATATCGCATTCGTCATCTTCGCAAAAGTTATCACAAACGCTATCTGACGCTAATTGCTCTACATACTTGTCTTTTTCTTTTATAAGTTCAAATTTAATACTTACGACAGTTCTGCCACGTTTTTCAGTAACGTACTTGAATTCTATATCTGTAAGTTTGTTAACTTCAGAGATGGCTTTGTCAAGTACATCCCGACGAAAGATCTTAAATTCATTATAGGCACTGGGAGCGAGTTTGAAAACGTTGTGTTTAAGAAAATCTAATGGTTCACTCCACGAACCACGAAAGCGATTAAAGAGTAAATATCCATATAGTAAAAAAGAATGTTTGCTTTTCAAATGGATGGAGTATTTCAATAAATATTTGATATATCCTACTTTATCGGGATGAAATATATATCTTTTAGCCTGTGGTGAACATTCAAGCGTGATGTTCCATTCTCCATACTCATTTTTTTCAAATTCTGTTTCACAAAAAAGTGTAATTCTTTTGAATTTACTGTCACTGATTTTGATTTCGACAATTTTAGATTGAACCCCATCGGTATATTTTTTTAGCTGATCAATACGTACATCTGATAAGCCCATCAGTTTTTCATACTCGGCTTTGGTAAAAGTGACGCGCCGACTTTTAAAGTCGTGAGAGTTGATCAGAGCAAGATATGTGTCAAGAATTTTTAATTCACCGATGCTAAATGGATCGTTTCCCATCATCAGGATTGGGACGGATTTTTGAACTAAATAATTTTCACTTAAATTTCCATTCAATACTTTCAAATCGCATGTTTTAGCCATTTGTGATTACACCTCGAACAGTATTATACCCAGATATAAGTGAGTTTGTCAATACGTAACACTCACCTTTTGGCGACATTGCACTCACCCTTCAGCGACATCGCACTCACCTATTGGTCTTGCAAATGGCGTAAATACAGGCTTTTTTGAATGCCGTAATCAAGAGTGTAATCAAGTATGTAATCAAGCTATCTATCAAGGACTTGTAAATAGCGTAAATACGGAGTTCATCAAGAGGCAAGAGAGATTTAAAAGAGATTTCTCAGCCATTCAAAAAGGCCGACACTGGTACTACCACGCATCCAGCGAAGACTGCCGGCGAGCTTTCCTAAAAATATTTCCTGACATTTTGTGAATAATGCAATACTCGATGAATTTCAATTATGTGTGTTTCTTCATTTACTACGTAAAAAACCAGATAATTTGAAATAACCATTCTTCTA
>WQVX01000163.1 GCA_009785615.1 Defluviitaleaceae bacterium
CTTCTTATCTTCGTCTACTTTTGTGCGGATAATCCCATACTCTTTATAATCAAGAAGCCCATCCAAGAGATGGGTATAAGCAGCCGATAAAGTTTTATCTGCATTTCTTTCCTCTGTTTCCCATCCGGCTTTCTCATGAAGCAGTTCAGTGATACATGAATTATAAGCCTTAGAATTAACCAGGCTCTCAACAATTGAACCCATTTCTATTAGTAAATCCAGATGCATTTTTAAAGCACTCATCACAGCTTTATCCAAAACATTAAGCGGAATCCTGCTTATTGTTTTTAAACCAAGCTCTTGCTTTAAAAAATCATTACAATAAGGGCAAAAATAATAGATAAATACTATTGATTTCCTATTTATGCTGCGTTTTGCCGCAAACCCACAGCGAGAACAAATATAAAGGCGCAAAAAAAATATGAAACGACCGCATGAAGAACGAAAAACAACAAAAACAAAGAAAAGCAGAAGATTTTTATATGTTTCACAAAAATCTTTCTGCTTTTTCTTATAAAGAATGATATTATGTTTTAAAGTGAGGTTTTTTATAGTTTAAAATCCTATTAAAACACAATTAAAAATGAATTTAATGACAAATTAATATCTCAAATTTCACTTTTATTTAATCTTTTGGGATATACTGCAAAATATCATGTACTTCACAATCAAGAACTTTACAAATACGTGCTAAATAGTCAAGATTAACACGCTCAATCAATTCGTGGTACATTTCATTTATTGTCGCTGGTCTGATCCCTGTCTTGGTGGCTAATTCTGCTTGCGTCATTCTGCGTTCCCCTAGAAGTCTTGATAAGTAGATCTTTATCACTGTTTACACCATCCCATCATTACCTAGTTGGGATGATACTAACGTTTTAGAGAATACTTGTGCAATATCGTAATATTATTACGATTTACGTAATTCAATCGATAAAAAAATAAGGCGTAACATTTGAGCTAAAAAGCTAATGATAAAAACTAATAGTTAGTAATTATCAGCTCTTTATACGATTTATTGATACCATATTTACCACCCATATTATTTTGACGTTCAACTTTGCATATTTTGAAATCCTTGTATAATTCCTTGATAAAGTCAGAATTATTGTAAGAAATAACACACCGACCTTGAATATTTAGCAAGATATCTCTTAACTTTACATGTTGAACGTCATCAAAAATATTACCGCCTGTGTCGTATAATTTTTCAGAGCCATAGTATGGAGGATCACAGTAAAATAGGGTGCTTGGCTTATCATATTGCTTGATAAGGGCTTCATATTCTTTGTTTTCAATTACAACGACTTTTAAACGCTCTTTAACTTTCTTTAAGTACTCAGCTTCGCTTAAATCTCTTGACTTTGCTCCAAAGCTGGTAACTTTTGAGCAATAACTGGCTTTTATCATGTAATAATATCTTGCTGCTCGTTGGATTTCAGTTAGTGCAGGATTTTTATACAATGCTTTGCAATCGTTAAACATTTCTCGTGAATTAAGGAATAGTTCTAATTCTTCTTTAATAGCATTTGGATGGTGTTGTACACACTTAAACAGATTAACAAGTTCGCTGTTTATATCGTTGTAGATTTCCATTTTAGCGTGTTTTTCTTTATGAAGCAGCACCCAGGCTGCACCGCCGAATACTTCCACATACTTGTCATATCCGCTTTTGGGGAACTTGTCACATATTACTTTCCGTAACAACTTTTTTCCACCAACCCATGCAATAAAGCTATCCATAAATAGAATCTCTCCACTCATTATTATAGTTTTGAATAGCTTTTTTATTTTCTGTTTTTTCTTTTTTATATTTTTTCACTGCTAAAATGCAACTTTTTATACCCAAAAATTAAATTATTTTATATTTGCGCTTGACATCTAATACTACCGATAGTATAATGCATATAAAGGAGGTGAAACGTGGAAATTCCAGGCGGAATAATAGCCTTAATAATATCAATATTTACAATTCGGCAACTCTACCTCCAAAATAGAAAGACCGAACTGGAAATTGAAAAATTAAGGCTAGAAATCAGGAAACTAAAGAGGGGGTTATAAAACCCTCTCTCCGCTAGGATTATACCACCTAAAGTATGATGAATCAAATTATATACATGCTACTTGGTATTTCTGCTGTTGTGATTTTTTCTCAATTAATTAAGTTTTATTATCTAAGAAGAGCAAGGAAATTACTGGAATGCGAAAAGGACATGTTGCAGAATGAACAAGCAAACACAAGCTAATAAAAACTGGCAAGATAAAAACAGGGAAAGAAGCCGATATTTACGCAACAGATCTACATGCAGAAGTTTTATTAAGAACCAAGCTACATTGGAAGATTTAAAGGAAGTTGAAAGTTTGCTGAATATGAGAAAGCAAGAAATTCAGCAAATTGATATCGAAACTACCAATGCATAAAATTATATCGTTTAAATGGCTATTATAAGGCTTTTAAAGCCCTAATAGTCATTTTTTGTGTTTTAAGAGGAACTACAAACATTAACTTTTATATAATTGAGAATTTCATTCACTTTATCATTTAAAACAGCAAGTTGATCTTGCCGGGTAGTAATAGGTATGAACTTCCCATCTGCATATTTGGCACCAATCAAGCTGTAGTCCGCTTGATCCAGCCTAACCATGTTAGTTGCTAAAGACTGAACAACATTGCTTGCTACACCTATAACGTTTGTAACAGTGCTAACTTCATCTAATTCCGCATAGTGCGTTAATGGTATGAACACACCATCTTGGTATAGTTGCCCTAACAAAGATTCATCATATCCTATGATCTCTATAGAATGGGGATCATTCACTTTATTAGACAACTGCTTTATGCCTATTACCACTCTTTCATTGTTTATCTGTGCATAATAAACAGCCATGTGATCCCTCCTAAATGAATGTAAATACTATCCATGGAATACTACGATTAGTCCCGCCGGAATTCCCGGTTTGCTGAATTCTCAAGTTAGTTGAAGAAGTAAGCCTAACGGAAATAAAGGGGGAATTGTTGGCTTCGGCACTGGAAAAATTTGAAAGCTCTATTGATCTTGTTAGATTCACAGAGCTAATTGCAACATCTACAGTAGTTCCGGTGCCGCCTGTAAGGGTGGCAACCCCTCTTTGTACTGAAACACCAATTGTAGCGTTTCCACCCGAAGCAAGAGCGGTTAAGTTTGCAGCAAGTGAGTTTGGCCATTGGGCAGTACTTAGTGCAGTATTGGCAGGGGCGCGACTTGATATTGCAGCGTCCAAGTTAGCCATTCTTGCTGCTGTGATCTGATCTAATAAAGCAGCCCTTGCATTTGTCCATTGAGCAGTACTTAGTGCAGTATTAGCAGGGGCACGACTTGATATTGCAGCATCCAAATTAGCCATTCTTGCTGCTGTGATCTGGTTAAGATTATCTAACAAAGCAGCTCTTGCATTTGTCCACTGTGCAGTACTTAGTGCAGTATTAGCAGGGGCGCGAGTTGATATAGCAACGTCAATAAGGGCATTAAAAGTATCTACATAGTTGAATAATATTGAAATATCATTCTCTATCTTAGACAGGTCTATCTCCAAATAAGCTACAAAAGCCCAGCCGGTTTCAGTAACTTCATTTATCGTGGTTCGTCCATTATGGTTTTCATCATTGCGGACAACAAACAACGTACCAACAAGTAATCCATCTATATCAGGTAAATCACTATGACTATCTACTGATCCAGAAATAGAAAAGCCTGTTAAGGCTGCTATTTTTGCATTTAGCGCAATGATTTCTTGTTTCAAATAATGAATGTTTTCTATTAATCGTTCATTAATAGGGTTTGTAGTTGTGGATGCTCTAACCAAGTCATCATCTAAAATAATAGGGATAAGCGGGTTATAGTTAGGGTTTGCAGGTACAGGATAATTGGGTCTGTCCTCCATATCATCAACTCCTATCTGAAATTCATATGAGTTTGATTCATTCACATTATTTGCAGCAAAGAACTTATGTGAATGTTAAAACTCATCATCAAAGGTAAATGTAAAAGTGATATCCTCATCTTTGCGTTTTACATAAAATGTTTTAATGGCGTGTAAATGGCCATCTTCGTCCACTAAGGCGGCTTCACTGATAGAGACACTTGCTAAATCCATAGCAGGAATAGTTGCCGTATATCGTGCTGTAGTGGGTGGTGTAAGTGGGTAAGTAACCCCATTGATAGGATACATACCAACTTGATTATTAAGCGAGATTTGCGTTTCAACCGGGGGGATTGGATCCCCATTTCCGTCCACACCACCATCACCAAAAGCTATATGAGTAATTGGTGCAATAGAAGGTATCCCCCCACTGGTTGCAAGACAAAGCTGTACTCGCCTATGCAAAGTAATTACACTATTTCGCTGTTCTTCATTATTGCCTTGAGTTTCATTATTACTTTGAATTTCATCGTTGTTTTGAATCTCATCATTCATTACAATTCCTCCTGTGAATATATTCCGTTCCACTTGTGTTCACCGTTAAAACGTGTCATACCGTTCCAGTGAAGCGTTGTTATCAATGAACCGCTTAGACCGGGTTGTTTGTATGATACACTCAGATTTATGGTTAATTCCTGCGTTGATACAACATTATTGTTTTGCACTTTATAACTGTCCATCTCTAAAAGCGGCATCTGTATACCATAGCGTATTATATCTGCTCCCCAGCGGTATTCCCCATTGAACTTTATGTGTCCGTTCCAGCGTGGCCCTCGTGGACGTGTTATATTCCACACACCAAGACGAATGTTTAGATCCACAAAGTTGAAAGTATTACTTGTAACAAACACCAAAGGACCTACCCGGATTACAAGGCTTAAACCAACGCCACCCGCTGTTGCTGCCATAAGTAAATCTTGATAACGCAAAAAAAGCCCTTGGAGGCTTGGGTCATAAGATGCTGATAAAACAAGTCCGGCAGGTTCATAACCATATTGGGATTGATGCCATGTTTCATCTACCGATCTGAAACTACCACCAAACAAAGCATAGGCTATGGCATTTAAATCATCTATAGTTCCCACACTGAGATTACCACGGATCTTGATTTTAATTGCCTTACGGAATTCTACATCATTTCGACCTTCTCTTAATTCCAGAACATTTTTGCCGATCCGATCCAAAGTAAGACCCTCAGCTTCATCCATATCACGCCATAATTCAATGAGCCTTAAAGTCTTTTGTATCTGTAAGTGTTCTTGGTGTCCCAAATCCAGAAGCTTGTAATTGTTGCTGTTCTTATCTTGGCGGTAGTTATGGGTTAAATGTGTTATCGGGTGCTGGATCATCGTACTATCACCTTGGTATAGTCTGTATTAGCTATCTGCATGATAGGGATTTCTACGTTAGATTCAAAATAAGTCACTCCATCAGTGCTGATTTTTACTATAGCATCACTAATCCCTGAATCATGAGTTAGCACAATAATCCGGGAGTGGGCTACATTTTGACCTAGACCAAGCCCACGGTGTTCAACCCCATCAACATCCAAACCCCCTATGTATTCAATTACATAGGTTCGGATATTGGTTTCATATCCCGGTCTAAAACGATTATTACGAGTCAAGATTATTTCTACATATATGGTAACAGCACTGGCTTGAGTATAGCCGATTTTATGAGAATAACCCCGTTTATCCTCTATATCTAGCACAGTTTGACCATAAGATTGTATCCCCCCGGATTTTGTTGCAAGTACGGCTGCGGCTATATCCTTTGAATCACCTGCAAAAACAAAAGGGGCTACAGATTTAGGTGGCAAACCATTTTCGTCTATCTCCATGCTATAGTTTTCCAAAACAATAGCATCCATTACCCCGGGGATTTCCAATATAGCGGCCTCTATTGCCGCCCGGGTAGCTTTTCCTTTACGAGACAAAGAACGGTAATAACGTTCCCTTAAATCTTCGTCTGATTCTGTAGGTCTGCCACCACCGGTACGCTCTGGATTAGTTATACCGGCTATGCCCGGAGCCGGATTAAACAAACGGTCAATTAAACCTTGTGTTACGTTACCTCGTTGCCCCGGTTCCACGGCCTCGACTCTCACTTCGCCAAATCCTCTATCATCCAGTGTGATATCAAACATAGTTTGAAACACTATACCACTTTCAGTTGTTACCCTGGTTCCTCTTAAAAGTATAAGCCCAACCCTGCCTAATATCTCAATCATGCCCCCGGAACGTGATGCAGGATGACGCAACAGCCCGATATACTTTACAAGCCCGTCAAGTTGCTTGCCCTCTGCATCGTCTATAAACGCCGCAAAGTATACATGTTCCATCGTGTCCCAAAGATTACTTTCTTCCCATGCATCAGCTTGGATGTACAGACCTAGGGGGCTGCGGTCGGACAAATCTATATCTTCACCGAACAGATCCTTAGCTCGTTCCTGTTTATCCTCTATAATCGCCGTGTAGGGTTTTCTTCTAAATCCGTGAACCGTTAGGCCATACTCTGGTTGTTCTGCCATTACGCCGCCCCATTCTATAGTCAAAATCCAACATAAAACCATGGGCTTTGCCCCATGTGCGTCCAATTAAGCAGAAAAGAGAAAGAAAACCTGTTAAAATAGAAACAAGATGACAATAGGGATGGAAGTAATAAAAGAATATTTACCGGTGACATGGGAAGAAA
>WQVX01000164.1 GCA_009785615.1 Defluviitaleaceae bacterium
CTTCGTCAGAATACCAGATTAAGCTCAATAAAATATTTGTAATATGCAGGAGTATACCCGCTAAAGATTTGAATTTAGTAATTCAAATTTTGGCATCGGTTCATAGGCATTCAGATTATAAAAGCTCAGAATAGTCGCGTTTATTGACATAGCAAATGCGTTCAACCGGTCTCATTTTGTCATCGGTTGGATGCAGTTGCTATTCACAAAAAAACCTTTCACTTTTTATAAGTACTCCCACGTGGGAGAATGTCTGTAATTTCAAAAAAGTATAGCATAGGCTTGGTGTTTGCTCAATATAACAGAAAAAAGGCCATACTCTACAGTGAAGTATGGCCTTTCATATCATGTTTATAATTGTATTTTGAAAATTTAATATAAATGGGCAGTAATTATAATATCGTGATCGGGCATAGTGAAACTAGTTGTTTGACTAAAAGGATCATCAAAAGAAACGTTGGTACTGTTTGCTTCCCAATGGCTAAATTCGTAACTTCTTAATGTAGAAGCTTGAATAGTTATTACATTACCTGATCTTTCCACATTCCACCAAACAGTAGTACCTTCTGATACTTCAATAAACCCATGTATTTCATTATAGAATGCTGTAAATCCTCGGGAAGGGTCATTTGTGCGAAAGGTAATAGATGGGTATGGTGATACTGGAGCAGGGTATGGTGATACTGGAGCAGGGTATGGTGATACTGGAGCAGGGTATGGCACAGATATGGGGGATGTTTGTGTTGGAGTGGCAAATAAACCACCCCCTAAAGGAAGATAAACTATAGCTCCTGTTATTGTAACTATAGAAGCCATTAAAGAAAATATAGAAACTATTAAATTAAACCAATTTTTTGATTTTTTTGTGCTTTCAGATTCGGATGATTCTGAAGGTCGTTTAATATCAATGCGCTTAAAATAAGTTATTGCAACACTAAAAAAGAATGCCGCAACAACAATCACAACAAGCCCAATTATTATAGTTATTACAACAGGTTCAGATGCTATAATTCCGGGGTTATTCATTAGCATAAACTGTAGATGTTGCATTATATCTCCCCTTTCAGTTATAAAGCCAACCAAGTTTAAATTATGAAGCAACGAAAAAGCCATAGAAGAACCTCCAAAGGTGGTAATAATCACAACATGGAGGTTTTTACATATTTGGCTTTCTGGTTAGATTAAGGAGATCTAGTTAAAGAAACAGATCTACCGCTTGGGTCAGTATAATGATTCCATATTACATATAATGGTAAATTTAATTCATTGAAGAAAGCAACAGGAATAAACATTCTATCATCAATGATCCTTGCGTCTGCTCTAAGTCCATTAGCTATAATCGGTACTACTTGACAATTTATTATTGCAGTAGTACTACCATGGGTAAATAGCATAAAGGTTCCTCTACCATCAGTAAGCGTAACGGTTTGAGTTTCCGGATTCCAATTGGAATAACCTGGCCCCCATGGTAAATTAGCAATATCAGCTATAACCCTAGCAGATACATATGCGGTTTGAACATTAGGGTTACTTGGGTTTTGCACAACTCTAAATACAGGGCTGGATACAAAATCGCCATCTGATGTTCTAAAGGAATCTCCCACACCAATAATATAAAAAAATCTGATTTCTGGATTGACTGATCCTTGGCCATTACTGGATCCTTGACCATTACCGGAGCCTTGACCATTACCGGAGCCTTGACCATTACCGGAGCCTTGACCATTACCGGAGCCTTGACCATTACCAGAGCCTTGACCGTTACCAGAGCCTTGACCGTTACCAGAGCCATTACCATTTTCGTCATCTCTTATGAAGTTTGCTACAATTTCGACGTTACGTGCTGGCATTGTAAATGTTGCTGAAGTTTGGTCATAATCATCAGGAATAATATAAAAAGGTTCTCCTGCTCTAATGCTCCAGTATGAAAAAATGTACCCTGCATTATGGTATGCTCTCAAGGGTATAGTCTCGTTTGGTATACCTGGTACCCTAGTTTTTTCCTCAACCTGATCTAGTGCCTCAATTGCTGGCACAATGGGAATAATAGGAGGCACCACACCTCTGCCACTTCCAGGAGGGTTAGGCACTATTGTTACATAAAATCCTGTTGACTCAGATATTGCCTCAAAATGTGCGACAATAGAAACAGGCTCGCTAGGCATTATAAAGTCTGTAGTGGCTGAAGGATCAAGTTCAAGTGAGGAGCCTACTTCAACTTCCCAATGTGTAAATTGATATCCAGGATTAGGAAGTGCAAGTATAGGCACTCTTGTGTCTGGTGATTTATAGAAGTACATTCCATCTCCACCACCATATCTAGCGATACCTCCGCTAACCTCGCCTCCTCTAGCTATCCCATAATCTGGATTGTTCGGTCTTAAAGTTACTCTAAATTGACGTCCTGTGTTAACATCAATTTCATTATGTTCTGGATCATTAGGCTCTGGATCCTCTTCGGGTTCATTTTGTCCTGGTGGGTTAGTCCCATCATTCACTTCAATTCCATTTGTATTTGCAGCTAATACTTCCGTCGCTGAAAACTCTGATAACATAACACTCAAACTTAAAACGATAAACAACGTAAAACTTAAAAACTTCTTTACATTTTTCATGATTACCCTCTCCTTTTTAGGCATATGTTCTATAATGATAAATTGAAAACGCTACGTAGCTTAAAATAACTGCTCCTCCTTTGCTTTATGTAATTAATGCGCAAGCTTTCTCAGCTCAACCTTTAAATCTCATGGTGATTGTCATTATAGGACAAAAAATGAAACAAATCAAGGTTAAATTTCAAAAAGTTACAACAATACAAATTCTTTACTGTCGAAATTTGCGTTAAATTGTCGTATAAAAATTTTCATATTTTTAGCATATGACCTACTTCCTATTTGAATTTTCGCTTCACAGTTCTCTGTCTTAGTAATCCCTTCTCGCACCCTCAACCGATCTCACAATTGTACCCAGTTGGATAGTGAGAAATTTTCGGCAAATCATACTTTTTGTCGAATGAAACATCTTGATATTTTGAAAAAAATCTATATAATGCAGGTATTGCCGATACATACAATACAATTATTCTATGAGTTTTTAGAACCCTGAAAGATAGATGGGGCTTATGAGAGCCTATTGAAAAAATTAGGAGTTAAGGATGTAATGAAGAAAATTTTAAGATTGATTTGTATTTTTATAGTTGCTTTTAGCTTTTTTATATTTATGTTTTTCTTTATGAATCCTTTTCACTTGTGTTATGAGAAAGAAGTAAATATTATGGATGATCATCATTCTCAAGGTCAAGTAGAAATGCATATAATTTCATCTGCTTTAACGCGACGCAATGCTCATTTTAGATTGGTTAATAATACAAATTATGATGTAACATATGGTTATACCTTTTGCTTGGAGTCATATAGGCGAGGGCGGTGGAGGCGTGTTTCAACTAATATTAATGCATTATCAATTGCATATATACTACCTCCAAATTCATATGTAGAAATAAGTAGGGATTTCCAGCTTACTTTTGGAAGAAGGCTCTCTAATGGTAACTATAGAATTATAAAAGATATTGATTTAAATAGTGACCCAAGCGAAACAATACAGGTAATAGCAGAATTCACAATTTGCACATCAACTCCTGTAAAATAATATAAAATCCTTAAATATCAACAGCTTTTGGCATAGCAAATGCGCACAACCGGGTACAATTGTGAGACCGGTTGTGCGCATTTATTTTGCCGCTTTATCAGATTTTTGAGGCTATTCTATATAATTTTACTCGCCGGTGCTGTTAATATAAGCTTCTTGCTCTGCTGTAAGTTTATCCAGCCCTAGCCCCATCGCTTTAATTTTCATAATAGCAATATCGTAGTCTATCTCTTTAGGTACATTATAAAGGTCAGGTGACATATTTTTGCCATTAAGAGCTAAATGTCTTGCACTCATGGCTTGCAGTGCAAAGCTTAAATCCATAACATCTGCCGGATGACCGTTACCGGCTACTATATTAACCAGCCGCCCATCAGCAAGGACGTTTATAATACGTCCATCCGCCAATTTATAACCTTCAATAAAAGGACGTCTTTCCTCTATGGAAACTGCAAGTTCGCGTAAATCCGGCTTGCTAAATTCTATGTCAAAATGACCGGAGTTAGCTACTATTGCGTTATGTTTCATAACTTCAAAATGCCTTTTTACAATAACATCTTTACAGCCGGTGACGGTGACAAAGAAGTCTCCTTCTTTAGCTGCTTCGTCCATGGTCATTACTTCAAAGCCCTGCATTGATGCTTCCAATGCACGGAAGGGGTTTACCTCAGTTACAATTACCCTTGCACCAAGCCCGCGGGCACGCTGAGCAATCCCGGATCCACACCAGCCATAGCCGGCCACTACCAGAACTTTTCCTGTTAACATAACATTTGTAGTATACATAATTGCATCCCAAGTGGATTGCCCGGTACCATGAACATTATCAAACAGGTACTTGCAATTTGCATCATTAACTGCAATCATAGGAAACTTTAAAGAACCCTCTTTAACTCGGGCACGCAAACGATGTATTCCTGTTGTTGTTTCCTCACTGCCGCCAATAAGATTTGCTGCATATTCTTTACATTCTCCATGGAGAAGAGAAACAAAATCTCCACCATCATCAATAATGATGTCAGGCTTAAAAGATAATGTCTGTTTTAAATGTTCAAAATATTCTTCTTGGGTAGCTCCATGCCAAGCATAAACATTCATGCCTAATGCATCAAGTCCGGCACAGATATCATCTTTAGTGGATAAAGAATTAGAACCTGTTACAGCTACATCAGCCCCGCCTGACCTAAGAACCAATCCCAGATAGGCCGTTTTTGCCTCTAAATGAACAGATACTGCAATTTTTAATCCTTCAAAAGGTTTTTCTATTTTAAATCGCTCTTCTATCTGTGCCAACACAGGCATAAACTCTTTTACCCACTCTATTTTCTTTATGCCCATAGGAGCCAGTGATGGATCTTTAATTACACTCATTTACTAATATCCCCTTTTCAATTGATATACTTTGCAAGATTAGACTTCTTGTTTATACAAAGTCTTGATCCGTAGTATACCTAACGCCGCTTTCTCCATTTTCAGGAACACCGTTTTCGTCAATAATAAAGTCCGCATCTTTACCGTGCTTACAGCAACCTAATATTTCAAATTTCTTAAACAGACATACAACAACAACAATTACTGCAATCAAAAAAATAATACCGGTTATTATTGCCCACATAGGACAGCATTTTTTTCCTATCAAGATAGTCACCCCTTTTTAAAAATTTTTTAACATGTATATTTAAAATTAAACTGCTATATTAACCTTTGCTGTGCTTAATTTGTATATATTCATTAAAGGCTCTTCGCAACAATTCCTTTTCATCTTGATATTTAAGCAAGTGATAAGCTTCATGTTGTTTATAAAATCCACCATCAGAAAAATTTTCCTCCGCTTGAGGTTTGCAGTAAAATGAATCTGCGGTCATTAAAAACCAATACACAGACTTAATGAAGGTTATACTACCACGCTGAAAATTATACTGAGTTTTGCCAAGCGATTTAATTATACGAGCTTTTGAGCCTGTTTCTTCCAGCACTTCCCTTAGTGCTGCTTCTTTATGATTCTCTTTAAATTCTGCTTTCCCTTTTGGCAGCACCCAACCCGAACCTCTTTTGTTTTTATAATATAAAATTAATGCTTTATTTTTATATATTACAACGCCGCCGCAACTTGCCATTATTTTTTCTTTCACAAAAAGAACACATCTCCCATAAAAAACCGTGCGCCTGCCGTTGACATTCCTTTCCAAGCGTTACCGAAACAGTTAGCTCAGGTCAAGCAACCCCACGGCACATAAGATAATTTGCTTAGTGCTGCTTCCTTCCGGACCTGACACAGTTCACAAAGTCTTATTGCGTAGGACTTGACCGTCAACACCACTTACTTCGGGCAGACCTCAAAAAAGAGGAGCCTAAGGACAGGCATCACCCTCGCTATGGCGGACTGCGAGAATAGGGAACCGCCACCTCCCCAGCTAGCACGGATATCTGAGTATAAATCCTCCGGAACCGTTCGTCAAGTATGATGCTGTTTTTTTGTGGAAATAAATTTTGAGGCAACAATAATTTAGTAAGTTTAGAAAAATTAGTCTTTTTTTAAATTTTCGTCTACATCAAATTCACGTTAAATATATTGAATAATTGCTATTGAAAGTATTCCCCAATAGATTTTTTTTACACTTGTTCCGTTCAGATTCAGGCTAGTGTAGGCTATCAACAATTCAAAAGTATATATATTTAAACTTTTTATCCATTTTAAAATTCTAAAGGATTTTGTGACACCGGCACCGGTTGACACCGGAACTGAAAAATATTATATTATAATGACATACTTTTGGTATCTTTAAATGAGTTAGTTAAAAACTCAAAGTAGGGGGGCAATGTGATTGAAGGAGGCGAAATTGTATGCCATTTGCTCTTAGAACCCAATATTAGCCATGTAAACGAAAAAGGAGATGATTATGAGTACGAATTTTTTACAAAGATTTAGAAGAGTTGTAGCCGGACTTCTTGTACTTGCACTTACACTTGGAATGATGCCTGCGGTATC
>WQVX01000165.1 GCA_009785615.1 Defluviitaleaceae bacterium
CTGTCTGCATCATTTCTAAGGCAAAAGGTGCAGTTGCAGGGACAAGCGTTAGTAATATTTATATATAGAGAATTTCCAAGCTCGTAGGCAATTGTCATTTGATTCATTCCTTATAATTTTACTTTTGATTAGAGCCTGTTTAAAATCTTCTTTATTGGAGTTGCACAGGCGATTTTGAACAGGCTCTAATTACTACTTTACTAAAATTTATGGCATTTCATACATGCCCGAGCAGCTATCTGAACTTAGAAAACTCGCTAGTCTGTCCAAGTGTTGGATGCATTCATGTGCTGTTCGATAGGTGCCTATTGTCTGCATCCAACTGTCTTCAGCAGAATCGAAATAAACATCAATGTCTGAATTACCGGTAAGTTTGCCATGTTCATCTACTTCATCTGCAATATCGATGTAGTAAATATGTTTTGCATTCATAATGCTTAACTTGTTTTGACTTTTGATTAGTTTCATAACTAAAGACCCCTTTAATCATAGTAAATTTTTTTAACATTTTTACTTCCGGCACTTTTTGATTAGACTTCTTACATTAACCGAACAATGCCGGATTTACGCGAAAATGCAAGAATTCTATTGTGTTTTCAAACACTGTGCTCTTAGTTTAAGTTGATTTTATAATACGTTAAACTAAAAGTAAACCCCCAATTCCTTATCAATTGACATTGAACAGGTTTATTGCCGGCAAGTACAACATATAACAAACTAACCAACCATTGACATATAATAATGGCCGGGAAACAACAATCTTAAAAATCCAACTGATTCCATCACTTCCCTTAAATCAAAAATAACCCCGCCCATTAAAACAGTAAAAACAAAAACAACTATCAAGAATGGTGGATATGCCCCCTCCGGCAGTACCATTGCCCAAAAAACAGCTAATGAACTTATTGCTATCAGGTAAATTAATCCGGCCGGTATATCCTGCAATAACCATACTCCGGGAAATATCCACGCTGCAAAAAATGCTGCTAATGACATAACAATCCCGGTTAATATTACTATTGAACCAATCCCGGCCAATACATACAACCACCATTTTCCGATTCCTGCTTTTTTTAGCCGCCCCAAAATAACCATTTCATTTTTGTTAGCATAATTCATAGCGCACAGCATAGCAATTAATTGAGCAAATAAAGCCATCATGCCATGAAACAGCCTTCTATATGGCACATCTGTCACATTGTTTTGTCCGGCTTGTTGTCCGTTATTTCCGATTTCTCCGGCTTGAAGAGCTTGCCCATGTGTGACAACTACTCTTTCCATTAATGGCCCGTCTGCTAAAAAGTATTCTACTCTTTCCTGGATATCAATCGCATTTGCTTCCATAAAAAAATTTAATGACCCGGCACCAATTTCTCCGGCAGTCATTTCTAATTGAGATGCCGCGATCAAAAGATTAATAACATTATCTGTTACTGTTGCGGGAGAAGTATATAAAATTATGCCGTTTTCACTAAAAGCATAACCTAACTCTAATCTTCTGTTTGCTACATCTTGCTGCATTTGTTCTAAATCATGATAATGAATCAATGTCCAATCGTCACTAATAAGTATAGGAGGAGAATCACCATAAATACCAACCTGTATGGACAGTCCACCCAACTCATTAAACAACATCCCTAAAGCTAATATCAGCATAACTACCATTGCGCCTGTAACCCAAAAAGCTATAGAACTTGCATTTTTTAATCTTATCCGGAAAAATGTCATCATTTAAAACCCCACAGCAATCCAATAATTAACTGACAACCAACGCATAAACCATAAATCTTGCGGCAAAAACACAAACGGAATTATGCCTCCTGATGCAAAGTACATAACAAGAGCTGTAAAAAAGATAAACAATCCACATGCATTTTCGTGCTTAAATAACTTGCCCGCTGCTAACCCAAATGCTGTTGTAAACATGGACAATACAAGAGCTTCTGCAACTCCTATTATGGGCATGATTAGAATAGAGATCACCAGCAATGCTGCGTTTAGCCCTGCCCACTTTATGCACAAAATCATCATTGGGGATATCCCTGCTAATTTAAACCGAGCTAAAATTCCGGAAGAATACCCGGGCAAAAATTTTATTAAAGCTATCAAATTTAAAATATACCAAAACACAACAAATCTTTTGATAAAATAATCCGTTGTATTTCCGTCTACCAAATACAGTACTTCGTTTGCAAACATATCATTAAAATCAAGTAATTCCCGGACAAATGCTATGTTAACAGGGATAAGCAAGGTTCGTTGAACCTCATCCCAAGCCATGCCTGCTTCAAAAGCGTATTCCAATGTGGCATAAACACCTGCTTGAGACACAGATAAATAAGCAATACCCCCGGAAGCCAACAACTGCACTAAACTAGATTGCAATGGAAAGCGGTTGTTTACATGAACCATAAACGGATTATTAACACCCTGAAATACATCTTGCGTAAAGTTAGGCGGAAGTTCTATATAGGCAGGAATTTCTCCTGCAACAAGAAGGGCTTGCGCCCGGGATTTTTCCATAAATTCTAAATTAATGATATGCTCGTTAAAAAAGTCATATATAAATATCAGCTCCGGAGTTCCGTCCCGGTCTACTACGCCTACAGTAAACGGCTCAAATAAGCTTCCGCGGTCGGTCAATTCTCCTATTCCCAACCATAGTACAATACCTAAAGCAAGCCCGGCCAATAAGGAAAACAATATCTGCTTATAAGCATAAAGATAGCTTTTTATCTCAATGAGCATCATTAAAATCATATTTTCCTCCATATAAAGCATCAGCAAGGTTTCCCAATTTATTTGGATCACCTTCATATACAAAAATGCCGTCTCGCAAGATATAAATACGATCACACCATAATAATTCGTCCGGTTGATGCGAGGAAAAAATTACACCTTTGCCCTCGTTACGAATTTTTTGCATTAATTGTGCTAAAACCCCTTTAAATCCTATATCTAATGCAGCGGTAGGCTCATCCATTATCAAGTACTCCGGACTGTTAAGACAGGCTAATGCTATAGAAAGTCGTTTTTTCATTCCTCCGGATAGATGCAAGACACGTTTTTTAAAAAAATCCGAGTCATCAGGGAGTATGCCGGAAACAATGGGTAAAACATCTTTCCATGGTTGTTTATATGCTGCGGCCCAAAATTTTAGGTTATCTTTAACTGATAAATTGTTAAATAAAGCAGATTCCTGCGGGACATATCCCACTTTTCCTTCTATTGTTACGTTGCCATCGTCCGGTATCAAATTTCCTGATAAAGCTGATAATAAAGTAGATTTGCCGGATCCATTTTCGCCGGCTATCCCAATTATCTCTTCTTTATGAGCCTTAAAAGACACCCCTTTAAGTACATGGTGCAAATATTTTTTATGAATATTTTCCGCTACAAGCATAAACCGCTCTCCGATCTATTACGTATAATAAATTTGGCATAATTTTCTTAATGATATCACTTTGTAACCTAAGAGAAAAGGGTTTGAAATATAAATTTTCCTTTTAAATTTTGATTTTTTGCCGATATAATAATAGAGCAATATGTAAATAATTGAATTTTTGTACAAAGTTTCATGCAGTGTTGATTAATACTACCGGTAGAGATAATCTTATCTAAACGACCATTTTAATAAATCATTTTTGAAGGGGGAAACACAATGCTAAAAAACATGAAAATACGCAACAAACTAGTATTTGGATTTGGGATAATGTTATTAAGCACCTTGCTTGTTTCAAGTTTTAGCCTCTATAACATTTTAAGAACAAACTCAGAATATTCCTATGTAATTAACTACCCGGCAGAAAGGCTTGAGTCTCTTCAAAATATCTCAACAGGGGTTGCAAATTTAAAGCAAGTTGTTGCTATGGTTGCATTTCGGACAGATCAGCCGGAGTACATTCTCGGATTGGAACAAGAAGCACATCAAATTTACGGATCTCTTATTGAAGAGATAAATAATTTTAAGTCAAATTTACATGATGACCCTCTATTTGATGATGCCACTCGTCTAAGTCGCTTGCAACATATGGTTTTAATGGAAAACTTAGTTATAAGATATATGGAGGAAATAGTTATTCCTATCATTCAGGCCGCAAATATAGGCAATGCAAGCGAAGTAACATATCTTATTGGCGAACCGGGGGCAGTAATAAGCAACCATATATCTGCCACATACGGTTCTATGATGAACTATGCACGTCAAGTAATGCGTGAAACCAATCAAGAAATGGACACCATGGCAGTAATAACAACCGTTTTACTGATTATATTGTTTATAATTAATGTTGTTGCAAGTACTTTAATTTTATGGTTTGCATCAGTATCAATAACTAAGCCTATTACAAGGATGGTTATGGCTCTTGATGACGTTGCAAAAGGAAATTTTAATGTGAATTTGCCGACTGATTCTAAGGATGAGACAGGTATGCTTGCCAAAAGTGCAAAGCACCTGGTAGATACTTTGCATACCTTAATTTTTGACTTAGAACATATGGCGCACGAGCATGAGCAAGGCGACATTGATGTATTTGTAAACACAGATAAATTTTCCGGTGAATACAGAGTAGTAGCCCATCAGGTTAATATTATGGTAAAACATAATATTGATATGGTACGTTTAGCTTTAGGTGCATTTTCAAAAATTGCCAATGGTAATTTTGATACCACGTTAGAACAATTTCCTTATAAGAAGGCTTTTATTAACCAAGCCTTTGATAGTATGAGCAGCAATATTATGAACGTAAGCAATGAAATTAAGTCAGTAATAAAAGCTGCTTCTGTAGATGGCGATCTTGATTTTTCAATTGATTACAGCAAATATAATGGTGGCTGGAAGGATATTATGAAGGGACTTAACTCCATTTGCAAAGTAGTTGACCAGCCCATTGTAGAAATAAGAGACGCTATGACTGCTTTAAGTCAGGGGAATTTTAAAGTACAGATATCAGGTGACTATGCCGGTGATTTTTTATCTATCAAAGATTCTGTTAACAATACCATAAAGGTTTTGGATGATTATATCCGCGAAATGTCCGGTTCTTTATCTGCCATTGCAGAGGGTGATTTGACTCAAGTTATTACTCGCAAATATGTAGGGGATTTTAGTACAATCAAGCAATCTATAAATCATATTAGTACTACTTTACATTCAACAATGTATTCTATCGCAAAAGCTTCATCTTTGGTATTTAGTGGTGCCCGGCAGATAAGTGCAAGTGCTATGGATCTTGCTAATGGATCAGCAGAGCAAGCCGGGTCAATCCAACAGCTTAATTCAAGTATTGATATGATTAGCAACCAAACTAAAATAAATACTATTAATGCCGACGAGGCAAGTTGGTTATCAAGCAGATCTTCTCAAAACGCACGTGATGGCAATGATTCAATGAAGCAAATGCTTGATGCGATGATGCAAATTAAAGAATCCAGTCATGGTATTTCAAGTATTATCAAGGTTATACAAGATATTGCTTTTCAAACCAACTTACTAGCCCTTAATGCTGCTGTAGAAGCTGCACGGGCAGGAGAGCACGGCAAGGGCTTTAGTGTAGTAGCCGAAGAAGTGCGCAACTTAGCTGTGCGTAGCCAAGCGGCCGCTTCAGAAACTACAAACCTTATCAGTACTTCTATCAATCGAGTAGAAATCGGAAGTGAAATGGCAATATCCACTGCAAAAGCTTTAGATGTTATAGTAAAAAATGCTACAGAAATATTGCAGATTATCAATAATATTTCAATCTCATCCAAAGATCAGGCAGAAGCTATTAGCCAAATAGGAATTGGGATAAGTCAAGTATCCCAAGTGGTACAAAGCAACTCTGTTGTATCTGAAGAAACTGCTAACGCCGCCCAAGAGCTTAATTCCCAATCTGAAATTTTACAGGATTTGGTTGGGTATTTTAAGTTTTAAGGCTTGCGATATAAAATAGCTGAAAATGTTTGTAATCGTTCCCTAAATTGTGATACAGTATGTCTGTAGAAAGGGGAAAATAAAAATGGAAAATCTGCCTTGTTATAATGTAAATGTAGCATGGGACGATGAAGCTCATACATGGGTAGCTATATCCGACGATATCCCACTTGCATTTGAAGGAGGCTCTTATGATGCCCTTATTGAAAGGGTTAAAATGGCTGCCCCTGAAATATTGGAACTTAATTCCAAACCTTTTAATCCGCTTAGATTACGCTTTATGTCTGAACGGCTAGTAATAAATGGCTGATTACGAGAAAAAAGTCAGGAATGTTTTATCTAAAAATGGTTGTCAATTCGTTCGTCGCGGCAAAGGAGATCATGATGTGTGGTATACCTGTGGCTAACGTGGTTATGAAACAGGCCGGAGTAATCCACAAGTTTTAAATCAAAATAATCATTAACGTCTATCACAAAAACAAGGATGCTCATTAATTGAAAGTGTCCTTATTTTTGTGGCGAAACTCCTTGTGGCTGTGCCACTTGCCCTCCTCCACATTGCCCATGCCCGTCCTCTCCTGGCTGTAATCGTGGGCAGTGTGAAGCTAACAATTGCACTTGCAATGGTAGCTGTGGTACGCCTGGTTGCGTTTGTTAAATAGCTACAATTGCATTCAACAGGTAGCAAGATGAGACCGA
>WQVX01000166.1 GCA_009785615.1 Defluviitaleaceae bacterium
GCAAGCCCGAATAATCGCCGTTGCCGACACTTACGACGCTATGTCATCAGACCGTTCATATCGAAAAGCCCTGCCCAAAAGCATCATCTTGCAGGAGCTAAAAAAATGTGAAGGTAAACAATTTGACCCACACATAGTATCTGTTGCCATTGAATTAATTGAAAATGGTGATTTTGAGAAAATAGACACCGATAAAATTACAAACAGCTTATTCTTTGGTGGGCGTAAAGTGAGTAAGCCGTTATCGCAAAAAGAAACACTTTTATTGGTGGATTGACCCGGATATAATCAATGCCAATCGTTCTGATTTTGAATGTAGCCGTTTTATTGATGCGAGTGGAAGCCATAATACGCCGACGATTTTTTCTTGCAAAATTTTCAACTTCATGATAATATCTGCTTGTAGCATTAAAAGCTACAACGTTCGGCTGGTGCCTGAGAAACACCAACCAACGTTTGCAGGGATGATGAAGAGAATCATCCACGTACAAACACAGTAAGCCTGTCGCTGTAGCAATAGGCATTATACTCTATCCCCGCCATTAATACAAGAAAGGCGCAAAAAGGCGGCGGAAGCTGGGGTCATATGCTTTGCAGTTGTACCACGGGTGTAGCTGAGGTTTGCGTCTACATATATCAAAGATGAAAACATATGCTATTTGCCGGTCTGTTATGTCGCAATCACAGCAAATCAGCAAAAGTAAATGCTTTTATTTTTCGATAATGGGGCGTGTGGGTGATTTTAGTCGCTTTTTGGCTAACATCCCTGCACGCCTTTTTGCGTTTTTCACTAGTACATAAAAAAACCTCCTGCAAATCCGGCATTGTCGGCTATACAAGAGGTCTATCTTTAAAATCAATTCACATAGAGCGTCTGGGCCAAATTTCCGTCCAAGTACGTTGCTGCCTAACTGTCCTGTCTGATAACAGAAAATAATCAAGAGAAACCCTACCACGATTTTCAGAGGCCAAATTCCAAGTTACGTCAATGTGAAAATATTGCCCTTCCACATTTATAAGGTTCCATGCGTGCAGCAAATTATCAAATCCTGTTACATTCCCAATCACAACATAACTATTGATCCCCACCATCTCAAGTAACATCCAAAAAGCATTTGCAAACCCTGCGCATACAGCCTCTCGGTTTATTACTACACCATATGCCGTATGCCAAAGATCATGCCTCAGATTGGGGCTTGCATGGTCGAATATCGAAATTACCGCCAAAAAATCATGTAAGGCTCTAACTTTATCTGCTTCACTCATATTTTCATGTACAACCCGATTAATTATGTTTCTGTTTTCAATATATGTTTCAAGAAATCTGGCTCTGTTGTTAAGTGCGATATCCCTAAACATGTTTGGCCATTGCGTCCGCCAATCTACCGCTTCAATAAAAGCAAAATGAAGTACCCTTCCATTCCCGGAATATTCATATACCCATTCGTCACCATATACAGTTATGGTATCACTACCAAAAGTAATTAGCTCTACATGTGGCCCTATGGAAAAAACCTCTTCATCAAAGTACATAAGATTGGTCAAATTTCCGTGCCTAAACTCAACTGTACCAAGTGTAAAAAGTCCTCTATTCCCGCCATCTTGGGATAAAACAACATAAAGGGTTCTGCCGTTAGCAAACAACTGCGGCGCAAACTTACCATACTGCGATAAATCAATCACCGGGCTTTTTTCAGAAAAATCATGATTAATTCTGTAAATTGCCTCTTCTTTGGCAACAAAAACCCATTCTCCAACAGCCACCATATTATGTGGTGCTTCCCTTGGCCTGCTTCCTTGGTCAAAGTCATAGGTTTTTCTAGCCCTGGTTTCAAAATTTATCCTATTTAAAGTATCACCGGTCATATAATACACATAGCTACTACTTGAGAAAAAAGAATCAAAATTCTCTCTCATGAAGGAATCAACTAAATTAGTTCTTGCATAGACAACATTACTAAACGAAAGCAATAGCAACAATAGCACTGCACTTAATATTATTTTCATGAGCCTACACCTCTTAGCCCACAATTATATGATCGCCTATTGTAATCGCTTCATCATCCAACACTAATTCTTCCGGCATGGAAAGCGATGCATTAACATCTAAATAGCAATGATCGTTTACACAACATGATGGGTATAGGTACATTACTTTAAATTTAGTTCCCATAAGGCAGTAGTTTTCTATAATATGCTCCAAATCTGAATTGCGGATATTCATTTTGATTGGCATTGGAATTTCACAATTACGCTGGGTAAGATCAAGGATCACACAAAAGCAATACGACCCATTTCCATATAATTCTTTATAATCAGAAAGGTCAGAATATTCGTCTTTTTCCCACTGAAAATGTTCAACTACAGTAGGTCGGATACCTGTCAATAGCTCTGTGATCTTTACAAGTGCCTCTTTAGTCCCTCTCTTACCTTGGTATATATCTATGTCTTTAATCAGTTTCCGCAATTTTTCCGTATTAAACAGACCCCTTGTATTATCTATCCCAAGCCAAGTGGACAACTCTTTTACATCGTCATCAGGGGCAGAGCGATAATCTAGCCTTAATGGAATTTTATCAACTTCCTTCTCCACATCTATAAACATGGATTGGAAAATTGAAATGTACCTGGTAAAAAAATCGTTAGGCACTTCCTGGTAAACTTCCGGAAAATATTCAATAAATGAATATTTAGGAAATTCCATTCGCATACCTTTTAAGCCATATAATCCATCTTTTTTTGGAGAAAATATAAGCAAAACCCATATAAATCTACCTTTTAGGTCATGAAGTAAAATATCTGTTGTATCAATTTTACTTATATGGGATATGTCCGTCAGTTCTGCTTTTATTTCTTCAACACTTTTTTTTACAAGATTTATTTTCCTATCAGAAGCCGCTACAATGATTTCCAGTCGTACGCTTTCAAATTGTCCTTCTAAAACTAAACGGTTAAAAGTAGAGCCTTTTTCCCGGGTATCAAATACAGGACTTAAATAGAAAGAGCCACCGACATCTCCCATGTTTTCATTACATAATTTAATACCGTGGATGTCCTCTTCTTTCTTAAATCCGTCGTAATCTGCCCCTTCCCTAAAAAGGGCTAAATTATAAAAGTTTACCCATTTCAGTTCTTGTTTCACAATCTGCTGCCTCCATCCGCAAATTCAACATTTATATCCCTGATATAAGTAAGGACATCGGGCTTAACTAATACATCACCCTGCTCAGTTCTTTCTGCACCTTCGTCACCACTAATAAGATTCAAAAAATTTATCTTTGTAACAAAGGGTAGACGTTCCAACTGAGAAAATATGTAGCCCTTGTCAAGCTTTGCGCCGAATTTCTTCCTCTGCATAAAGTCAATTAATTCTTTTAGCTTTTCTTCCACTGTTTGGCATATTTCTTGTGAATATGGTGAGAGCAATATTTTACCTTCAACCTCTACACCTGCATATTTTGCAGGAAGAACTTCTACCTGTACGGTAAGCAAACGATAATGTTCCATATTCTTTTTAATCTGAGAAATATACTCCTTACCCAATATAGGTTTAGGATTATGTTCAGAATAAGGTTTTACCGCAAGATAAACTTTACCCTCTTCAGGAGTGCCGCCATAAGCATTTGCATATTCTCGGCTGCTTATTACGCTTACACCGTCAATTATTAATCCCGGAGTTTCCTTTACAATCTGAATATAGTCCATTTCTCCTACAGCTCTATTAGTTTTAAGGATTTTGTTTTCTATTTCTTTTTCCAGATCTATGGAAGTTTTTGCGTTTTTACCGCCTGTTGTCTCTTTAGGGTTGTATGCCATACTAGTTGATTCATAAGCCGAAGGAAGGTTTATTTTGTTTGTCAAAACATTTCCTTTGCTTAGCAAAGAAGTCTTAACAGTCACAGGCACTAGTATAAGTCCTGCTTCCGGCTGCATTCCGCCTATGCCATCGCCAAAG
Source organism: Defluviitaleaceae bacterium (assembly GCA_009785615.1). Classification (GTDB taxonomy): domain Bacteria; phylum Bacillota; class Clostridia; order Lachnospirales; family WQUN01; genus WQVX01. Next base: position 3,956 of record WQVX01000166.1, read on the forward strand.
ATAATCTCCCCGGTTTCTCGGTTAAATTCAAAAACTCGTTCGTTATAGGCTCTTTCTGAAAGATTTTCGCATTCATCCCAAAGCGTAAATCTATTTTCTTTTTCATCTACAAGAGCTAAGCGCAGTTCCAGTATATTAGCTATGTCAATTCTTTTTCGCTCTCTTGCACAACCTAAAGTTACTTCAGGCTTTTCATAAAAGACTTCGGAACTTATGATAGCTAAGGTTTTTTGGCCTTTTTCAGGCATACGATCTACAAAACGGTAGCCGTCACCATCTTCTATTGCCAAAGTAACCATGTCATCCGATCGGTTAGCATGATATTCAGAAAAATCAAGAGTACCATCCGATATCATCTCAAAAGCTAATGAGTAAGTGCATGTTTGCTGAACCTTAACACAACCGGCATATACTCCACTAATTTGTGGGAATACATCATACTTATTGTGCAAAATTTTTGCTCTTAGATAATGAGCAGCAGGCAAATGAGAATGTCTCGTTAATCCTCCCGTTTTGCCCAGCTCTAAGGAAATAAAACCATTTCTTAAAAAACCACATGTTTCATCTTCAATCACTCTAGCATTTAACCAGGCGTTACCGTCATAATATTCCCATTCCAACTGCGACAGTAAGAATTTTTCAAAAGGATTGCGCTTAGGATGGGCTAAGATATCAACATAAAATCTAAATTGTTGCTCAAAAGCTTTATTAAAGCCAAAATAAATTACAGGAGCTTTGTCCTTAGAAGTAATTAAAAAAGTACTCTGACCCTCTCCCAAAAATGAAGTAAGGTCTGTATATTTTAATTCACTTCCCTCTTTTACTTCGCGATAAAGAGCCGTTATATAATTTGATTGGCCATAAAATTTTTCTGTGGTTTCAAAAACTGTATTTTCGGCGTAAAGCTTTGTCCCTTTTGGCAATATATCATCATCAGATTCTGAAGAAATTACAACAAAGCCACTTGAAGCACAACGCTCCGGTACAATGCCAAGAAGCCGAAGATACTTTAACCTATGTGCTTCGCCGGTTGCATTGATATAAAAATTTAATGTATCAATAAGCCAAGCAAAGGTCTGCAAAGTGGTAATACCGGGATCATGGTCATTTAAATCTGTCCATTCCGGGGCGTAAATTGGTATTTGGCTGCGGATATACTGAACCAATTGGTCGTAATTTGTATAATCCAATTCTGGCACGTTCAACATAATTTACTGTCTCCCTATCCTGCACTCCACAGCATGTTCCCCATTAATTGCCATGGCGAAAGGATCTTTAATATGACTGGTAATTTGATTATCTACCGCAAACTCGTTGCCTTCATATTCAGCAGTAACTAAAATTTCTTCTATTGCGGCATCCGGATGTTCAGCTTTAAAATAAGCTACAAGCTGGGGTACCGTAGGAAGCACACCAATTTCCCAGCCTTTTCCTTCAAACCCACCGATAAGAGGGTCTAAAAAGATTCTTATACTATTTTTACAGTTTTCAAGAGTTTCATAAACATCCTCTATTTCCTCATACCTTAGCCACATCCTAACGGTCATTTTTATAAATTGAGGTTGATTAAGTCTAAGTTCTTTTCCTGCCGGAATTAAATCACTGCAACTTTTAAGCCTTAAACTAATACTATCTCTTATACCGTCAAAAATATGGCTGCCTTTTTCATACTCTTCAATCAATACAGCAATGGTTAGTTTATCCCGTAGATTAATGCATTTAATTTGCTTTACACTTTGAGAAACTTGCTTGATCACATAAAAGTAATCTTGCCTGGCTACAGCCTTATTTCTGGTTCTCATTATGTTGGAAATAGCCATTGCGGTTGTTTCTTCATCCACGTCGTAACCACCATAAGCAGGAATTGGATTGCTTACCCCTGATATATAGCGGATAGATGTTGCGAGCAAGGTGATACCATCAATATTTACATTGGCAGCAGAACCGGCATAAGTTTGGTAAACAACTTTTACAGTAAAACCACTTTCTTTGATCTTAACCGAAGCCAAAGCTGTCTTACTTATATTGACTCGGCCTGCCGCCATATGGAGTTCATATACTCGCCCTACATGTGACCGATGGCGTACTGCTTCCCAAAGAACCCAGTTTTCACCTTCTTGATTATTTTCCTCATTAACATACACTTTTGCAGAAATAAGGTCATGTCCCTTTAATTCCATCTGCATACCCTCATAGGTGCTGTCACGAGCAAAATATTCCTCTTGGGTGCGTTTGTTTTCTACCCGTACCATATTCAAGAGTATTTTCTTTATTTGAGGAAGGTTAAAATTTTGTTCACCTTCCATTCTGCCAACCATTCTTATCCAATAAAGTTCTTGACCAAAAAGCTTACAAGGAGCAATATCAAAAGGCAACTCTACAAGCAAAGCCCCGGAAGTTCGTAAGCCTCTGGTATAGTCTGTTTTTTTAAGAGCCGCAAATTCTATTTCGCCATTTCCGGGCATCCTCAAATATTCAGGCTCAAATTCTACAGGAGTATCTGCATAGTTTTCCAATTGAAAAAAAATGCTGAGAGGCGCAACATTACCGGGATTTTTGTCAAATCCCAAATACATAGTAGGCTCTTCCCCTTTTTCTTTAATGAGGTTA
>WQVX01000167.1 GCA_009785615.1 Defluviitaleaceae bacterium
CGTTTTAATCGCATTATTTTTCATCATCGTCATCTTTTTCTAATGGGCAATATGTCCAGTCTGTATCACGGTTAAATTTAAAAAATGCCACCATAAAACATTGGAGCAAATCAAAAAAATCTTCAATATCATCTTTGCAAGGAGTGTAAAGTTTAAATTCATTTGCTAAGTTCATAAATGCGTGTAGCTCGTTGTCATTTAAGCGAGAACTAAGGTATTCAAGCTTTTCTGCTCGGGTTATTTTTTTTGATTCATCTCGGCCAATTACAATTACTCCGCTCATGGAATCCTCTCCTTCCTTATATCTATAGTTTTTTTGCACGCAAAAAGGCACGCAGGGACGTCAGCCTTTTGACTGAAATCACCCACGCGCCCAATTAAAACGAAAATATGTATAGGGACGCTAAACAGCAGTATGCCCGTAAGTAAACTGTACAATAATACTACGCCCTATTATCCGCCGCCTTTTTGCGTGTTAATTGTATTACAAGCGGAAACAGAGTATAATACCTATTGCTACAGCGACAGGCTTCCTGTGTTTGTTGTGGATGATAGACTACATCATCCCTGCAAGCGTTGGTTGGTGTCGCCAAACACCTTCCAAACGCTGTGGCTCTCTCTGTAACTCTGTAAAGCTTTGTTGCATTTTGGTTCTTTGTTACATTTTACTGCACTTATTACACTTGGATATTAGCACGAACTTGTAAATTTTGCAAGTGCTTGATTCTTGCGAAGTAGTGATTAAAAATGCTCCTATCGAAGCAGACAGATGAAATATAAAATCTGTCAAACGAAAGGAGCATTTTACTATAATAGCAGTATTTTGTAATAACTTAACTACTTCTTACCAAGCTCAAGCAATTTTTGCTTTAACTCGCCTTCAATTTTACTTAATTCTATAGAAGCTTCATTGCGGCGTTTAGAACCTTCTACTTGAATTTGACGAACCTCGTCTAAAGTTTCAATAAGGTTTTTATTTGTTGCTTTTAACGTTTCTATATCAATAATGCCACGTTCAGATTCTTTTGCTATTTCTATTGTGTTAACTTTTAATGCAGCAGCGTTTTTCTTCAAAAGCTCGTTGGTTAGGTCATTAACATTGCGCTGTGCCTCCATTGCTTGCTTAGAATGGTGCATACTAATAGCTAAAACCATTTGGCTTTTCCAAAGAGGAATTGTACTTACAATAGAGGTTTGAAGCTTTTCAAGCATTAAGGCATCGTTGTTTTGGATTGTTCTGATTTGTGGTGCCATTTGAATAGAAATCATACGTGTTAATTCTAAATCATGAAGTCTTTTTTCAAAGCGGTTAATTTTATTAGCAAGATCGTTTGCTGCTTGAGCATCTTCCGGGCGGCCGGATTGCGTGGCCATATCTTGAAGCTGTTTTAAATCATGATCTTGGACAATTTGAAGCTTTTGCTTGCCCGCCAAAATATACATAGTTAATTCTTTAAAGTATCCCAGGTTTAAGTCGTACATTTTATCTAATAAAGCAATATCTTTTGTAAGCGTTATTTGATGTTTTTCTAAAGCATCCACAATTTTATTTACATTTACCTCTGCGGAATCATATTGTGCTTTTAGTACAGCAATATGATTTTGTGCCTTTTTAAACATACCAAGAAACCCTTTTTTGTCCTCTTCATCAAAATTAAAGCCGCGCAACTCTACAGTAAGGTTTGCAAGCATACCTCCTACATCACCCATATCCTTTGACCTAACATTGTTTAAGGTAGATGAAGAGAAATCAGAAATATGCTTTTGTGCAGCCGCACCATATTGCATAACAAGATTTGTGTTTGTAATGTCAATTTGCTGTGCAAAGTTTTTGACAACTGCCTGTTCTTCTCCGGATAATTGGTTAAATTCTTGGCAAATTGCTGCGGTATTTTGTTGCGATAACACAGTGTCAGCAACTTCATCTTCAGTCACTAAAGTGGTTAATGCATTTAAATTTGGTGTTAATGTGAGAGTTGGCGCAGAGCCTAATTGCAAATCATTATCTATCATTATCTAATGTCACTCCTTATTTTTTTTGCATATCCATAAAGTCATTTTGTATAATATAGCATAGACAAGGCAGCTAAATCAATGAGAAGATTTAGAGAGCTAATATATGTATACGTCCACATTCTAATTTAAAGGAATACATTTCAAATTGCAATATAACCAAAGAATCCGTACCACGGCTAATAGACGAAGTACGGATTTTATTTGCTACAAAGAGCGTGAAACACTCATAGTTTATTCATCTTCTCCACCCATGAGTTGTGACCTCCATTTCTTTAGTACATTATGATGATAATCCCTTTTTGGTACAGATTCACCATAGAGTTTAGTATGCACCTTAGCAGGTGAATTTTATACATCCCATATCCATTTTATTGAATATTTGCAGCCACTTTGTGGGTTTGTAACTGTATATTTAAATGTATAGTAATTGTCGTTGTCTATCTGCTTGTTATAGTTACAATTATTATTTAAACTACATGCTTCTACTGAAAGAGGTATGGATATATCACATTTATTTTTGGGAGATGTTACAAATACTACTTTATCTTTATCAAACAGAAAATCTTTATGTATAGCCACAAATAATGTTATTGATTGTCTTTTTCGCCTAACCAGCCAAGAAACGTACGAATCCGGCTTTTCTGTAGAATTTGTATATTCCCTGGTTATAGAACATACGTGAGTTTGGCGTGATGAAGGGAGAGATGTAAGCCAGATAAGATAACGGCGTGGATAATTTTTATCTAAACAAGATCCAAACAAGTCACCATCGTGACTAATAACGGGATCAGACCAACCGGGCAAATCGTCAAATTTTCCCTTAACTAACAATCCATCAGTGGCTTGTTGGTTTGGTCGAATTTCAAGGTGTGTTGTGTGTATTGCTGTTCCGTCCGAATTGAGCACATATTCAATGCAAGTATTTCCAAATGTATAGGTTTTGACAGAGCGATATTGAAATAAAAGCCATGAAATTATTGCAGCCAATAAAAAAATCGGTATAGCAACAACCAGGAACTGAAGTCCAAATCCAATACTATAAAAAATGGATGCGATAAAAACAGCAATCGCAAAAGAAGAAAGTATAATCCATAGTATGCTTAATACCCATCTTCCCGGAATTTGCTTAAATATGCCTTTTAAAAAATTCACGTAAGTACCTCCCCTAATTTTCTACATATATTATAAATTATATGCAGGATATAGGGAGTTGAGCCTGTATTTTAAATTAAAATTTACTTTTTTCTTGTATAGCCTAAACAGGTTCCTAATTAAACATTGCTAAAATTTCATTAGGTGATTCAGAATCTTCAAAGTAAGTAATAATTATAATCCTTGCATAGCCGTTTTGAATATTAATAAATTGGCGGCCATATGTGATTCTATCAAAATCAAGTACAGTTCTGAAAGAGTACCAATTATAATTGCCTATTCTTGTAGTGCCTTCAATATCAGTATATACACGTCCTCCAATAGCTGCAAAATTTTCGTCTGCGGCTGTCAATTCTATATATTGGGCTTCTGATAAATTCGAGTTAGGAAATTGGAGTCTTTCAAAAATAACCTGAACGTTAGCCCCTGTTATAGGATTGATGGCAAATATGTCTGTAAGCATATTTATATCAGAACCCACTTCTTGGTTGAGAACATCGTTAGCCATTTCTGATATCCGGCCAATATCTTCATCTGTAGCTGCATCCCAGCCGGTCGGCATTGTAAAACGCAAACCCAATAAGTCGTTTATGTAGGTATTGCCTTCCCGGTGCCCTCTCATTAGGTCGATATGGTTGTTTGCTTGTTGCGTTTGTTGAGCCTGTACATCATTTTCAAACCAAAATTGGTTGTAGATTGTTGAAAGAGCTATAATAATTGCAGATATAGTAATTGCCACAGGCCGTTTCCTTAATATGCGGATCATCTTACATTCCTCATTTCAAATAGTTTATTCTTTTTGAAAATCCTTATTGGTTAATCCATCCTGTTTTAATATATTTTCCAAAACATCTATATCTGTAGATAGATCTAAAGCCGCATGAGAAAAAAGCGAATCTAATTGATTTTTGTAAGAATTTTTTAGAGTCTCTAACGTGCCTTCAATTTTTTGCATAGTACCGGAAATGTTTTCTCCGTCTACACCTTGGCTTTCCATGTAATGATAATTGCTTATCAGCTTAGTTGTAGTCGGTAGATAGTAATTTAAAAAGCGTTTAGCGGAAGAAAATAATTCCGGATTTCTTCTAAGTTTTTCAATTATTTTATTAGACACATCAATAATTTCATCTGTATTTTTTACAATACTTTCATTTTTAATTTTACTTTTTGTTATTTTCAACTCTGTTATAAGTGCAAATCCTTCACAAATTATGGCGTCAACTTCAAGATTTCCACTAGGCTCGGGTTCTTGTACCCTAGAACTAATGGATCCCGGTGGATTATCAAATTGATCCTTAACATATCTTCCTAATTTTTTTGTAGTTCTGACTAAAAACGATATGAAATAAGCAGTACCACTCATCATAGCACATATAACAGCTACAATTATAAATTCCAAAATATCTTCCATACGCATGATAGCCATAAAAAACCACCATGTAAGAGCAAAGGTGTAAATATGTGCAACCGGTCTTTGATTGCTTTTCTCAGACATAATAACACTCCTTATAACTGCAATTTGATATGTGTTTAATTTCTCTGTGTATGTATCTATAAGACAGAATAGTATATCCATGCTTAAAAGTCAATTAATCTATTATTGTAACATTGCAATATAAATCCTTGTCATTTTACTTATTTTTGCTTATGCTATGCTTTATGAAAGCAGCTTCTTAAATTTGTAAAAAGGAGGATTGTACTATGATAATATTTGGCTGGGGCCATCATAAGACAGAAGATTGTGGTAACATTCAATCAACAACAGTTTGTATGAATTGCAACAACACTGTATATCGGGCTGTTGTAAAGGATACAACATATTTTACATTGTTTTTTATTCCTCTTATCCCATATGACACGAAGAGATTATTGATATGTCCCATTTGTGGGGTTGCTCAAGTACTTACAGCAGATGAATTTGAGTCAATGACCGGAAGGCGATAAGGATGCAGAAAAGGCTTAATGTACAAGTCTTAGAAGATATGAATACAGCTATATAAGGATGCATAAATGGATATCTTGATGCGAGAAATTTATATGCTAAGCAACAGCATTTTATCACAACTGCGAATGATTTCCCCATATTGGATTGTCGGATTGGTAGCCGGTTCATTAGTGTCAGTGTATTTGTCCAGCCGTATTGCTTCTAAAGTTGCAAAACTTTCTGCGGAACGCCTTTGGGTGATATGCTTGGCATCATTTTTAGGTATAGCATCACCTTTATGCATGTTTGGCACAGTACCGTTAATTGCTGCTTTGGGTCAAAAAGGCGTACCACAGCATGTTTTAGCTTCGTTTATGGTTAGCTCTGTGTTACTTAACCCTAATCTATGGCTAGTAAGCTTTGTTTTAGGATTAGAAATTGCTTTAACAAGATTGGTACTGGCTTTTTTATGTGGAGTGTTAGCAGGATTGGCTGTGCTTTATTTCTTTAAAGGAAAAGATCTCTTTTCTTTTGGGCAGTTTAGCAACAAGAAAAAGAAAAGAGCTTTTTTGCCTGATTTAGCTAAGGCTTTTCGTATCACTACGCCTTATTTGATAATGGGAGTAACGCTTACAGCTTTGGGGGAGCGGTACATTCCGCCGGAATGGATTGCCGGAATGTTTGGCACTCGCAGGGGCTTGGGGGTGCTGTTTGCAACCACTCTTTCTGTGCCGCTATATATATGTGGAGCCGGTACGATCCCACTAATACGCGCTTGGTTGGTAGCAGGAATGGGCACAGGGGATGCTTTAGCCTTTATGCTTGCAGGCCCCGCTACTAAGTTAAATAACCTAAGTGCAGTTAAGATGATTTTAGGCACTAAACATTTTTTGCTTTATCTGGCTTTTGTTGTATGCTTTGCAGTTTTGACCGGTTGGATCATTGGATTTTTTATGTAAGTGGTTAGAAACTATATTCTTAGAATTAGGAGGGTTTTTGTGTTAAAAAAATGGAAATTTGGATTATTGGTTTTTATTTTGGCGTTTATTATGGCTGGGTGCGATGAATACGGAAATATTATTATTCGTGAAAATGTGTCAGATGCAGAACAACTTGCTATTCATGAGTTACGTACAGAGCAACGAGCTTTAGAAACGACTCTTCATGAAGCACAACGAACACTTGAAGAAGAACAGCAACAAAATACTATACTTTATGATGATGGGATTACATCCATTATTTTTGTGCAGGATACTAATGGCTTAGATGATGGAGTATTGCGGCTTCTCAGTTCTATGGATGCAAATGGGCAACCTTTTTATCAAAGCAACGACATTCCGCATGGTATGATTGCATCTGATGATGTAGTTTTATTGCAAATTAATGTGCAATGGGCAGAGCGTGGCGGCACTAATACTGACTTAATAGC